>JAGWMH010000019.1 GCA_028871775.1 Betaproteobacteria bacterium | reverse complement strand
GCCTCTGACATAACCGATGTGTGGTCGTCAGTCTTCACGGAAAAACAAAGGAAATGCTGAACAAGTCCAAGACCGTCATTGCGAGCGCAGCGAAGCAATCCAGAAAGCTTCAGAAATCACATAGCTGTGGATCGCCACGTCGCTCCCCGCCACGCTTCGCTCGCGGCTAACGGCTTATTCTCGCGATGACATACTTATTCAGCGTTTCCCAAAATAAAATCATCTTGCTTCTTCCCGCTGCCGCAACGCCCGCCACAACCACCAGCAGAATGCCGCCAGCGCGATACTGGCCAGCCACAGCGGCCACAATACCGGCCGGTTCCACTGCTTGCGCAGTTCATCGCGCTGCGCCGCGTTTATGCGCAGATATTTGAGATTGTTGGTCGCCATCCTGTTGGGCTTGCTGTTGTGCAGCCATGTATGGCGCAGCACGTAGTCCTTGGGATGATGCCCCCACAGCCACGGCGAATCGCGGCGCAGGATTTCCAGCATGTCGTCTATGATTTTCTGGCGCGCAATACCGTTCGGCATGTTCTTCATCTGTTCGAACAGGCGGTCGTATTCCGGGTTGCTGTAATTGGCGGCGTTCTCGCCGCCGTGGCTGACCTTGGCCTGCGCGCCGTGCAGCAGGAACAAAAAGTTTTCCGGGTCGGGATAATCGGCGTTCCAGCCGAAATAAAACAACTGCGTGTCGCCGCGGCGCACCTTGTCCTGAAAGCGGTTGTAGTCGGTGCTGCGCAGCACCAGTTGCAGGTTGAGCTTGTCGAACTGCTTGCGCAGCCAGTCCAGGCGCGACTTCGCACCCAGACCGGTGGGCGTGGTATCGAGATAAATCACCAGGGGCTGTTTGGTTACTTCGTCGAGGCCGTTGGGGTAGCCCGCCTCGACAAGCAGCTTTTTCGCTTCCTCGATGGGTTTGCGTTTCGGTACACCGTTCACCCAGTCATACACATAATGGTTGATGCCCGCTTCGCCTTCGCGGTAGCCGAAGATGCCGGGCGGAATGGGCGATTGCGCCGCGATGCCGCGCCCGTTGGCGAAGATGGAAATGAATTCCTCGAAGTCCACCGCGATGGCGATTGCCTGGCGCAGTTTCCGCGCTCGCTCTGAGCTGCCCCCCACTACCGGATCCAGCCAGTTGAAGCCCATGTACATGGTGGAAGTGGCGACGGAAGTGGACAGCGTAATGCCCTGCGTCTTCATCTCGTCGGTGAGGTTGGCTTCGCCGCCCACGCTCACCTGCACCGCCTGGTCGAAGCTGTCGGAGCTGATGCCGGAAGCGTCGTAATAGCCTTGCAGGAACTTGTTCCAGTAGGGGATGGTTTCCTTCTCCAGGCTGAACACCACCTGTTCGATCAGCGGCAGCGGCTTGCCCGCATCAGCCAGCAGCCCGGCCTCCCGGTCGCCCGGGTCGCCCTCAGCGGGATAGGCCTCGCCGGAGAAGTTGGGATTTTTCGTCAGCACCATGCGCTGGTTGGGATTGTTCTCCGACAGGTAATACGGCCCGCTGCCCACCGGCCACCAGTCCAGCATAAGATTCCTTTCATGCATACCGGGCTGCGCGAAAAAGCGCTCAGCCTCCACCGGCATCGGCGCGAAGAACGGCATCGCCAGCCAGTAGGCGAACTGCGGGTATTTGCCGTGCACCTTGATGCGGTAAGTATGCTCGTCCACCGCCTGCGCGCCTTCCAGCGGATAGCCGTGCAAGTCCAGGAAGGCGTCCGGATGCGTCTTTTGAGCCTGCTGCAAGGTGACGGCATAGCCCTTGAGGCCGACGATATATTCCGTCATCAGGCCGGCAATCGGCGAATGGATGTTGGGATGCACCAGCCGCTTGATCTGGTACACGTAGTCCGCCGCCTTCACTTCGCGTGTACCGCTGTGCGGAAAATCGTTCACTGCATGGATGTCGCGCAGGTCGTGCGGCGTCAAGGCAAAGTATTCCAGCTTGCCCTGCGCATCGCGCGCAAAGGCCGGATGCGGCTGGTAACGCAAACCGGGGCGCAGGTGGATTTCGTACACGCTGAACGCCACCTTGCCGGCAGGCGCATCGTCCGGCAACGGCCGGTTGTCCTTGTCCAGATAGGTGACCTTCGGCATTTCACTGGCCGCCTGTGGCACCAGCGTGTACGGGCGTTTCAGGTAATGATATTGCAGCGGCGGCTGGTAAATCTGGGCGAGGAACTCATACTCGTTCTCGCTGTAGGCCTGTGCCGGGTCAAGGTGCTTGGGGCGCTCGGTAAACGCCGCATAGAATATGGACTTGCCCTTATCCGCCGCCGGATAGGGATTATTCCACAGCGCGCCGCCACAGGCGGAAAGCAGCACAACCAGCAGGGAAGCAAACATGATTCTCATGGCACGGAGTTTAGCGGAATCATGCCAGCGCGTCATGGTTGACATAGGCATGCCATTGAACAACACTGTACGCGAAAATATGGCCCCCATCCCGACAAACTTAAAGGCAACCATGAATCCGGACTGGCAAAATTTCCTGGCCCAACACGGCGCAACCCTTGACGCAGGTGTAGTGCAGCGCTTTGGCGACACCGCTGCTGAACTCGTCGCAACAGCTCAAGGCACGGTGCTGTGCGACTTGAGTCAGTTCGGCGTCCTCAAGGTGTCGGGTGAAGACGCGCAAAACTTCCTGCAAAACCTGTTCAGCAGCGACGTGCGCGAAGTCAGCGAACAGCGCGCGCAAGGCAGCAGCCTGAACAGCCCGAAGGGGCGGATGCAGGCAACCTTCCTGATCTGGCGCAGCGGCGCCGATTATTTCCTGCATTTGCCGCGCGCGCTGTGCCCCGGCATCCAGAAGAAACTTTCGATGTATGTGCTGCGCGCCAAGGTGAAAATTTCCGATGCCAGCGACGAAATGATTTGCCTGGGCCTGTCCGGTGCAAGCGCTGCGAACCTGGTGCAGGAATGCTTCGGCTCGGTTCCTCAGGATATGCTCGTCGTCGAGCAGCACGACAACGCCAGCGTCATCCGCGCGGGGGCGCAGCGCTTCCAGATCAACACTACGCCGCAGCACGCGCCCGCCCTGTGGCAGAAATTCAGCGCCGCCGCGCACCCCGCCGGATCGCCCTGCTGGGACTGGCTCAACATCCGCGCCGGCATCCCCGTCATCCTGCCCGCCACGCAGGAACAATTCGTGCCGCAAATGGCAAACCTCGACCTGATCGGCGGCGTCAGCTTCAAGAAGGGTTGCTATCCCGGGCAGGAAATCGTGGCGCGCATGCAGTATCTCGGCAAGCTCAAACGCCGCATGTATCTGGCGCACATCGAGGGCAACACTGTTCCGCAACCGGGTGACGAACTCTACAGTGCGGATATGGAAGGGCAGGCCAGCGGCATGGTGGTCAATGCGACCGCCGCACCGGGGGGCGGCTGCGATCTGCTGGCGGTGGTGCAAATCAGCAGCCGCGAAGCGCAAACGGTGCACCTGCAATCATTGCAGGGCGAAGCGCTCAATTTCCTGCCGCTGCCTTATACGATCCCGTGAATTCCCGCCCGTACAACTGTTATAAAACGACTTGTAGCGACTGGCTGATTTCCTCAGGATTAGCCGCATAACCTGCTTCACTAGTTGTTGAATTTTCAGGGGCACACGCGTGCTCACAACACTCACACAAAAATTCCGCATCTGGCTGTTCCGCCCGAAAATTGAAAGCGGCACGGTCACGCTCAACCAGCGCCGCATCTTCATCCTGCCCACGCGCCAGGGTTTGGGCTTCGCCTTCGTACTGCTGCTGATGCTGCTCGGCGACATCAACTACAACCTGAGCCTGGGCTACGTGCTCACCTTCCTGCTCGGCACCACGGCCATGATGACCATGCTGCATGCCTTCCGCAACATGGCACAGCTGGAAATACGCGCGGGCCGCGTTGACGCGGTATTCGCCGGAGACGCGGCGCAGTTTGTTTTCCACTTCCACAACTCTGGCAGGCTGCCGCGCTACCATTTGCAATTGCGCGATAACAACGGGCACAGCGTGGCGTTCGATGTTCCCGCGCAACAAAACGCTGAGGTAAAACTCCCCCTCCCGGCCGCGCAGCGCGGCTGGCTGGGCAGCGGACGGCTGACCCTGTTTAACGAGTTTCCGCTCGGGCTGTTCCACGCCTGGTCGTATCTCGAATTCGACACGCGCTGTCTGGTGTACCCCAAGCCTGCCGCACCCACGCCATTGCCCGCCAGTTCGGCACAAAGCGGCATGGACATACTCAGTGCAACGGGCGACGAAGATTTCGCCGGGCTGCGCAGTTATGTGGCGGGCGATGCCCTGCCGCGCATCGCTTGGAAAGCGCTGGCGCGCGAGCAGGGTTTGCAGGTCAAGCAATTCAGTGCGCAACAGGGGCGGGAGCTGTGGCTGGACTGGTTCCTGCTGCCCGCGCTGGCCGCGGAGCGCAAGCTGGAGATCCTGACGCGCTGGGTGCTGGATGCCGATGTGCAGGGGCTGCATTACGGCCTGCGCCTGCCCGATATCGAACTGCCGCCCGATCACGGCGCAGCGCACCGCGCCGAATGTTTGCGCGCACTGGCGCTGTTCGGGCTGGGTGAAAATCCCCTCCCCCGCTTGCAGGAGAGGGTGGCGCGTAGCGCCGGGAGAGGGCAGGCATGAAGCTCGACGCGCGCCTCACCTACGGCCTGCTCGCCTGCATCCTGCTGGTCAGCGCGCCGCATACCGCTCACCTTCCCGTATGGGTAAGCACGCTGTGCGCCGTACTGCTGGGCTGGCGCGCCTATCTCGCATACAGCGGCGGCCCGCTGCCGCCACACTGGCTGCTGCTCACCATCACGCTGGGTGGCGTGGGCGGCCTCCTCATCAGCTTCCATACCCTGTTCGGGCGCGAGGTCGGCGTCACCATGCTGGTTCTGCTCACCACGCTCAAGCTGCTGGAGATGCGCGCGGCGCGCGATGCGATGGTGGTAATTTACCTCGCCTGTTTTATCATCATCACCAACTTTTTTTATTCGCAAAACATTCCCACCGCACTGTTCATGCTCATCACCCTGCTGGTGATCATGACGACATGGGTGCATATGCAGACCGGCACACTGGCCCTGTTCCCGCGCTTGCGCATCGCCGCCGTATTGCTGCTGCAGGCGATCCCGCTGATGCTGGTTTTGTTTGTGTTGTTTCCGCGCGTGCAGGGACCGTTGTGGGGCTTGCCGCAGGATGCCTATGCCAGCAGCGGCCTGACCGACACGATGTCGCCCGGCTCATTAAGCAAACTTTCGCTGTCCGACGCGGTGGCGTTCCGCGTGGCGTTCAGCGGCAATCCGCCGCTGCGCGAGCAGATGTACTGGCGCGGGCCGGTGCTGTGGAATTTCGACGGGCAGACCTGGACACCGGGCGGAGCGGCGAGCAGCAGGGTGGCGCAGCTCGACAGCTTGAGCGGCCCCATCGATTACACCATCACGCTGGAGCCGCATAACAAGACCTGGCTGTTCGCACTGGAGATGCCTACCCGCATTTCGATTCCGGCAAGCATGACCTCCGACCTCCAGCTGCGGCAGAAGAGCCCGGTCAATGCGCGGCTGCGCTACGACGTGCATACCCAACTTGGCTATCGCGCCAACGCCGAGGAAGAGCCGTTCCAGTTGCGGCGCGCATTGCTGTTGCCGCGCGGCCTCAACCCGCGCGCCCGGCAACTCGCCGCGGATTGGCGTGCCTCCGGCGGCGGCGACGAAGCCGTCATGCGCGCCGCGCTGCGCAACTTCAGCCAGCGGGGCTTCAGTTACACGCTGGAACCGCCGCCGCTGCCCGGCTTCAATGCGATCGACGACTTCCTGTTCGAGACGCGCCAAGGCTTCTGTGAACACTATGCTTCCAGTTTCGTATTCCTGATGCGCGCGGCCGGCATCCCGGCGCGCGTGGTGACCGGCTACCAGGGCGCAGAATACAACGACCTCGGCAATTACTACATCGTGCGCCAGTCCGATGCCCATGCCTGGGCGGAAGTGTGGCTGCAAGAACGCGGCTGGGTGCGCGTCGACCCCACCGCCGCCATTGCCCCGGCGCGCATGCAAAGCGGTCTGGCCGCCGCGGTGCCGGACAGCGCCGTGCTGCCATTCATGGCTCGCACGCAATCGCCCTGGCTGCTCAAGCTGCGCTTCAACCTGGACGCATTGACCAACCAGTGGAACCAGTGGGTGCTGGGCTATAACCAGGAGCGGCAATTCGCCTTCCTTACCCGGCTCGGCATGGAATCTGTCACTTGGCAGAAAATGGCGCTCAACATGCTGGCCGGCGTGGCGCTATTGGTCGGGCTGCTTGCCCTGTTCATGTTGCGCCGCCTGACTGTGCGCAACACCGACGCGGCGCAGGCGCTCTATCTCAAGTTCTGCCGCAAGCTGGAAAAAACAGGCATCGTGCGCGCCGCACACGAAGGGCCGCAGGACTTTGCCGCGCGCGCAATGCTGCTCAAACCGCAATGCGCGGATGCCATCCGGGACATCACCGCACGCTATGTCGCGTTGCGCTACAGCGGGCGGGCTGACAGCGGCGCATTACCTGCATTGCGGCATGCCGTCGCCGTATTCAGGCTATAATTCGCGCCTGTCCACAGCACACACCCATCATGCAAATCACCCGCAGACTCGAATTCGACGCCGGCCACCGCATCCCCAGCCACAACAGCCAGTGCCGGCATTTGCACGGCCACCGCTACGCCATCGAGATCACCCTGTCCGGCGACATCATCACCACCGAGGGGCTGTCGGAACAAGGCATGGTGATGGACTATTCCGAAGTGAAGCGTATCGCCAGGGAACAACTGGTGGATGCGTGGGATCACGCCTTTCTGGTGTATCGCGGCGACAAGGCAGTGCTGGATTTTCTGAACGGCCTGCCGGGACACAAGACCGTGGTGCTGGATGTGCCGCCCACCGCGGAGAATCTCGCCACGCTGGCATTCAACATCCTCAACGGCGCCTACCGCGATACCTACGGCAACCGGTTGCGCCTGGAACGGGTGCGCATCCATGAAACGCCGAACAACTGGGCGGATTGTTTGCGCAGCACATAAACGCGCGGCGTCACTTGTGCCTCGCCAGCCACTCCTGTGCCAGTGCCTGCGCCTCCCCGATTTCCTTGGGGGTCATCCTGGGCTCAACGATCTGCATTCTCTTTACAGCCTCTTCATGGCCTGCAATTGCAGCCACACTTAGCCACTTATACGCTTGCACCAAATCCTGTGGCACACCGGTCCCCTGGTAGTACATCTCCCCAAGATTGAACAGCGCTTTCACGTTCCCCTGTTCGGCTGCCTTGAGATACCACGACATGGCTTCCGTATAGTCCTGCGGAACACCCTTCCCCTGGCGATACATCGCGCCAAGATTGAACTGCGCCTCCATATTCCCCTGTTCGGCTGCCTTGCGATACCATGACACAGCCTGCTGGTCATCCTGCGGCACACCCAGCCCGTAAGCGTACATCACCCCAAGGCGATGCTGCGCTATCGCCGAATTCTGCACGGCCGCCTTGCGGTACCACGCCGCTGCCTGGGGGTAATCCTGCGGCACGCCATGCCCTTTGTCGTACATTTCCGCGAGGAAAAACTGCGCCTCCATATGCCCCTGATCAGCCGCCTTGCGGTACCACAACATGGCCAGCTGGTAGTCCTGCGGCACACCATTCCCATCGTTGTACATCCACCCGAGCCAGAACTGTGCTGCTGCATTGCCCTTGATTGCTAGCGCCTTGAATTCTCTCAGCGCGACGGGGTAATTGCCGGCTACGTAAGCTTTCATTCCTTCCTGAAAACCTGCCTGTGCCGCTGCACTGGCCACAAGGAAAACAGTGGCTAAAATTAATCTGAAAAAAACTCCCGTTGTTCCGTTGCCCATAACTTGCCTCATAAATGCCAACCATGGCCGGCAAGCAGGCGCAGTCCCGCCACTACGTCCAGAACTTGCCGTGCGAGTGGCATGATGTGCGGCCCGCAAAATTTCATGTGTTCACCGTAATACAGCCCATTGCTTGCCCTCAAAACACCCGTGTATCTCAACGACTTTTGCGGGTTTTGTGTATGGAGCTGGATGAGTTGAAACACTTAATCTGGCGGAAGCTGTGAGATTCGAACTCACGAAGGGCGCGAACCCTTGCCGGTTTTCAAGACCGGTGCCTTCAACCGCTCGGCCAAGCTTCCCAAGAAGCGCGTATGATACTTGAAATCCTGGCGGCGCTTAAAGTGGCGCGAAAATACATCCCCCATTGCAACTTTCACCCTGCTTCTGTAGTCTTACGTCCCGCTGTTGTTTAACCGCATCCCTCTGGAGGAAACATGCAATACGAATCTCAAGTCATTACGCAACCCGGCTCGCTCGCACTCGGGCAGAACAAGGTACTGCGCAATACCTATTTGATGCTGGCTCTCACCATGATCCCGACAGTCATCGGCGCGATCATCGGCACGTCCATCAATTTCTCTTTCATGGCTCAACACCCGGTCATCGGAGCGCTGCTGATGTTCGGCGCAATGATGGGCCTGATGTTCGCCGTCACCACACTGCGCGACAGCGCGTGGGGCATCGCGGCGCTGCTGGGTTTCACCCTCGTAATGGGCGTCTTCCTCGGCCCCATCCTGCAAGTGGCGCTGCACCTGAAAAACGGCGCGCAACTGGTGGGCATGGCTGCGGGCGGAACCGGCATCATCTTCGGCAGCCTGGCGGCCCTCGCCACCGTCACCAAGAAAGATTTCAGTTTCATGGGCAAGTTTTTGTTCATCGGGTTGATCCTGCTGATCGTCGCGTCGCTGGCCAACATCTTCTTCCAGATACCGGCCCTGTCGCTGACCATCTCCGCGATTGCCGTGATGATCTTCTCGGCCTATATCCTGTTCGACGTGAGCCGCATCGTGCATGGCGGCGAGACCAACTATGTGATGGCCACGCTGGCGCTGTACCTGGACATCTACAACCTGTTTATCAACCTGCTGAGCCTGCTGATGGCGTTCAGCGGCGAGCGGGATTAACCGACTACCGCAGCAACAACAAGGGCGACCGGAAGGTCGCCTTTTGCTTTGTACATCCGCTTTCCTGCATAGTTCGGACGGTCGGGTTGCGGCCATGAACAGTTCGCTGCCGAGTCCGTCGCCGCACCGTGATGGGTGGACCATCATGTCTTCCGGCAGCGCGACCTTGCCGCCGCAGGCGGTGCTGACGGTGACTCGCAGGTTGGCCATGCCGATGCCCCGGAATGACAGGGCAGGGTTGCTTTTCGCCCCGTGGCGCTTTTCTTGGCCGCACGAAACCAACAGCCGTGACACCATTTGCTCATTGACGGTTCCGGCGCGCACTTTATATTTGTTTATGAATTCGCTTGACTATATCAGCCATACCAGCGTACAACGCACACTGGCGTTTGATTCAAAGTCCTTGCAGTACTGGTTTTCCATGTGCAATCTTCGATTCAAATAGTTCTGCGGGAGTTTTTCCCGTTATTTTTAATAAGGAAGTAATCACATGGCAGTTGGTACAGTTAAATGGTTTAACGATGCAAAGGGTTTTGGTTTTGTCACTCCCGATGATGGCAGCGAAGATTTGTTCGCGCACTTTTCCGCAATCAATATGAACGGTTTCAAGACACTCAAAGAAGGTCAAAAGGTTACCTTCGATATAGTGCAAGGTCCCAAGGGCAAGCAAGCATCCAACATCCAGGCCCCTTAATCGGCTCTTGAGTTGGTAAAAAGCCCGGTACGAAAGTGCCGGGCTTTTTGTTTGCCGGGAAAACTGCATAGGCTGAATCTCGTATTGTCCTGAATGGATTAATCAAGAGACTTTCGGCTTGCGCTGCTCCGGGCGCAAATGCGGCGCAAGCTGTTCCGCCGCACTGTCGCCATCCACTCTATTTCCCGCAGCATCCACCAGCAACTGCTCGAAGTCGTTCCAGCCGCGCACGCCGGTCTTGAGCGAGACCACGTTGGCGAACCCCATCCGCTGCATCATGTCGGCGGCGAGCACCGAGCGGTTGCCGGAACGGCAGATCACCACGATCTCCTGTTCGCGCCCGGCGGCCAGCTCCGGCACGGTCTCGTCGTAATCCCATTCGCAGGATTGCTCCAGCACGCCGCGCGGCACGTTGATCGAGCCCGGGATGCGCAGCATGGCGAACTCTGCCGGTTCGCGCACATCGAGCAGGATCGGCTTGCTCCCTGCCGCGAGTGACCGGCTCAAATCCCACGGCATGATCTCTTTCACGCGCGCGAGCGCCTCGGCCACCAGGTCATCGTAGCGGCTCATGGCCGGTCGAACACCGCAATCGATTCCACATGCGAAGTATGCGGAAACATGTTCATCACTCCCGCCGCTTTCAGTGTGTAGCCTTTCACATGCACCAGCACCGCCGCATCGCGCGCCAGCGTGGACGGGCTGCACGAGACATAGACGATACGGCGCGGTGCGGTTTCGGCGCTGATGGATTTCATCAGTTCGACTGCGCCATCGCGCGGCGGATCGACCAGCCACTTGTCGAACGAGCCGAGTTGGGCAAGAGCTGCTTCATCCATCCCGAATAAATTCATCGCCCTGAATTCCGAGTTGCCGGACAAACCGTTGTATTTGGCATTCTGCCCGGCGCGTTTCACTAGCGCGGCGCTGCCCTCAACACCCAACACCTGCGCGCCGCTGCGCGCAATCGGCAGGGTGAAGTTGCCCAGGCCGCAGAAGAAATCGGCGATGCGTTCGCCCGGCTGCGGATCGAGCAGGCGCATGGCGCGGCTGACCATCAGCCGGTTCATTTCGTTATTCACCTGGGTAAATTCGGTCGGTGCAAACGGCATGGTGATGCCGAATTCAGGCAGGCTGTAAGTCAGCGGCGGCGCGTCCAGCGGGTAGAACGGCACCACCGTTTCCGGCCCTTTGGTTTGCAGCCAGAACTGCACCTGGTGGGTATCGGCAAATTGTTTGATCGCCACTTCGTCAGCTGGCGAGAGCGCATGCAGGATGCGCAGCACCAGCACATCCACATGCTCGCCAAGCGCCACCTCGATTTGCGGCAACGCATCGCGGATAGTGAAACTCTCATTCAACTCCCCCAGCAGCGGCAGCAGGCTGGCAATCCTGGGCGGCAGGATTTCGCAATGCCGCATGTCCGCCACATACTTGCCGTTCTTCTCGCGGAAGCCTACCAGCGTCTTGCCTTTCTTCAGCACATGCCGCACCGACAGCCGCGCGCGCTGGCGATAGCCCCAGGCCTGTCCGTAGATCGGCGGCAGCATGGTTTCGGCTTTGACCTTGCCGATGCGCTCCAGGTTGTCTTCCAGCACGCGCTGCTTGACGGCGACCTGCGCACGCGCCTCCAGATGCTGCATGGAGCAGCCGCCGCACACGCCAAAATGCGCGCACTTCGGCTGCACCCGCATGAAAGTCTGTTTCAGTATCTGGCCAACTTGCGCCTGCTCATAGCTGGGTTTTTTGCGATACGAGGAATAGGTAACGCGCTCGCCCGGCAATGCGCCCTCGATAAAAATCACCTTGCCGTCGGCATGCGCGATGCCCCGACCTTCCTGGTCGAGCGATTCAACGATTACCGGATTCATGCGGTTTTCTTGTCAGGCCACTGCGCGAGGAATTCGCGCCAGTGCGGCTCATCGGATTTATCCAAGATGCTGCGCACCAGCTCCAACTCCTGCTGGTAGCGTGCCTTTGTGAATTGGCCGCGCATTAACTGGAAACGCGCAAATACCAGCCAGGTATTCACCACGTCGGTCTCGCAGTAATTGCGGATCTCGTTCAGCCTGCCCTGCTGATACGCCTCCCATACCTTGCTGCCGTCCATGCCCAGCTTGCCTGGAAAACCGATCAGCCTCGCGAGATCGTCCAGCGGCGCGTTGGCGCGCCCAGTGTAAAGCGCGAGCAAGTCCATCAGGTCGAGGTGGCGTGTGTGGTAGCGGCTGATGTAGTTGTTCCACTTGAAATCCTTATCGTCCTCGCCCATGTCCCAGTAGCGCGCGCACTGCACGCCATGGATCAGGCCGCGGTAGTGCAGCACCGGCAGATCGAAACCGCCGCCGTTCCATGACACCAGTTGCGGCGTGTACTTTTCGATGCCGTCGAAGAAACGCTGGATGATGCTGCCTTCGTCCTCGTCCATCTCGCCCAGTGTCCACACCTTGAAGTTCTCGCCTTCACGCAGGACGCAGGAGATCGCCGCGACGCGCTGCAGGTGATGCGGCAGGAAATCGCTGCCCGTCTTCTGGCGGCGCATCTGGAACGCCATCTCCGCCACATCCGCGTCGCTCACTGCGCTGTCCAGCTCATGCAAGGCGCGCAGCCCGGCGATGTCGGGGATGGTTTCGATGTCAAAAACGAGAGTGGGAGCCATATATAGAAAGGCAACTAAGCAATCAAGTTGCCAAGCCGGCGCGGCGTGCAAAAAAAGCGCAGCGCCGCATAGAGTGCACTATGCAAACAAGTTTTTTCGAGCACAATATGGCGACAAGATTTTGGTTTGAACACCCTTTTACTTTCGTGTCCAGCCGCCAGCCGACTGCACCCACCAACCGGGTTGCGCGCGCTGTATCCAGCGTTGCGCAAAGGTATTCTTGATTTCAGACTCCCATTCCGGATGGCCATTGGCACGCGCAATTTCGGCGTACAGCGCTTTGCGATCCTGATTCTCCGCAGCCACCAGGCCATTTACCGTCTGACGCGCAGAGAGCGGCACAGCACTGGCATCGCGCAAGGTAACCAGGCCATCGGCAGTCAGCCCCACTGCCCCGCTGGCATAAAATGCGGCCAGCTGCGCATGCCGCGCCTGCATGGACTGCTTCAGGGCGGCAACGCCGGGCGTGTTGACTTCAATATCTGCCTGGGCAAATGCAGCAGCGGAAACACATAGTACCAACAACGCAAACCAGAACTTGATCAGGTAATTCATTTCACCTCCTCCTTTTTGGTACCATGCGTGCCGGGCTTGCCCTCGTTTTCTTTAAGCGAAGGCTTATCGGTCTTCTGGCTTTGCCACACTTCGTCGATAATCTTGTCTGCTGCTTTTTCAGCCGCCGCAGCCGGAAAATAAATATTGATGGTGACACAGGCGCTCAATGCCACCCCTGCCAAGGGCAGTGCGATCCACGTATTTTTCATCGTAACTCCCTATTTGACTACTGCCTGCATATTATCCTGCAAAACGCGCTTCAGGCGCGTCAACAACTCCTGCCAGCCAACCCTGTGATTGTAGCCCAACACATTGATGGCTGGAATGCCGCCGCCTTTTACTATCGTGTAGGCCCCGCTGCCACGGCCTTCCACTCCATCCATCGTGCACACATCGTTGCGCAGCACGCAACTCAGGCCGATACGGCTATATCCGAAGCTTTCGAAGATGCGCATATAGCTGCGCTGCAGTGCGGCAGCCCCACCCGCGCCGCCCAGCGCGGAAATGTTCTGCACCGCTTTCTGGCTGATCCTCTTGCGATATTCGCCGGGGCTGCTCGCCAGTTTCGCATCAAAGCTCACCGGCTGCCAATTCACCAACTCCAGGCCATTCACGCTGAGATCAATGCGCCCCTGGATATTACCGAAAGAAAAAGTGCGCGTAAGCAAATCAAGATCCAGCTCACGCATATCCAGGTTGCCGGAAAGACGCGGCATGCGCCCGAACGGATCGAACAGCTCGATACGATTGACCACCACCGTGCCATCGAACACGCGGAACAGCAGTGCGCCATCCACCAGCAGCATTTTGTCCCGAAAGCTCACCTTGGGAATTCTGCCCGAAAGCGCGCCGTACATTTCAGGCCAGTGCAGCGCTGCACTGAGTTTCTGCATGGAAACCGGTGACAGCGTACCGGAAAAACCCCACTGCCACTCACCTCCCTCATTGTGCAAATGAAAATCCTGTACCGCAAGCTTACCGTCAAAAACAGGCAAGACAATTTCCGCT
>JAGWMH010000286.1 GCA_028871775.1 Betaproteobacteria bacterium | reverse complement strand
CGGGAGTATATACAGAGACTGGGCTGCCACGGCCTTGCACTCCTCGCATAACCAGCCACTTGGCAACCGTCTTTTGGTTGCTTAGTGGAATGGCTAGTAGTTCCATCAGTGACGGAGGGTGTCATTGCGAGGAGTGTAGCGACGAAGCAATCCAGAAGGTTTTCCGAGAATGTTTGCACTGAAACTGAACTGCCACGGCCTTGCGGCCTCGCAGTGACGGAAGGTGCCCCTTGCCCCTTTTACCTTTCACCCCCGTTGTCAATATGCCGTTTGGCCTATAGATACCTACCTCACCTGCATGTAGAATGCACGCTTTGATTGGCGCAACAGCCTAAATATATTAGCGTTTTATGAAATTGATCCCCACCATCCTGTGCGGCGGAGCGGGTTCCCGGCTCTGGCCGGTTTCCCGTGAGTTGCATCCCAAACCCTTCATCCGTCTGGCCGATGGGCAAAGCCTGCTGCAAAAGGCCTGGCTGCGCGGAGCCATGCTGCCGGATGTCGTCGAGACGCTCACCGTCACCAACCGCGAACTGTTCTTCAAGACCGAAGACGAATACCGCGAAGTCGCCGCCATCCCCGGCAACCAAGAACTGCCTAACCGCTTCATCCTTGAACCGTTCGGCCGCAACACCGCGCCCGCCATCGCCGCTGCCGCGCTGCAAATCGCCGCCACCCATGGCGAAGATGCCTGCCTGCTGGTACTGGCCGCCGACCACCTGATCGCCGACCAAACCGCCTTCGCCCAAGCCGTCGCCACCGCCATGCAACTGGCCGCGCAAGGCAAACTGGTCACCTTCGGCATCCAGCCAGACATGCCCGAGACTGGTTATGGTTATATCGAAGCAGACCTTGATTCCCCTCTCCCGCTTGCGGGAGAGGAGCTAGGGGAGAGGGTGGGCTTACCCGTACTCCGCTTCGTCGAAAAACCCAATCTGGAAACAGCCCAGCAATACCTCGCATCCGGCCGCTACCTGTGGAACTCCGGCATATTCTGCTTCCAGGCAGGCGTCATGCTGCGCGAGATGCAGCAGCACTGCCCGGCCATCCTCGATACCACCCGCGCCTGCATCGCGCAATCGCGCAGCGCAACAGGCAAAGGCTTCAGCCAGCTCGAACTGGACGCCGCAGCTTTCAAGCTCGTCCCGGACGACTCCATCGACTACGCCGTGATGGAAAAATCCAGCAACGTCGCCGTTGTCCCCTGCAGCATCGGCTGGAGCGATATCGGATCATGGACCGCGCTGGGCGACCTCACCGCACCGGATGCCCAGGGCAACCGCATCGAAGGCGAAGTCATCCTGCACGACGTCAACCACTGCTACATCCAGAGCAACCAGCGCATCGTCGGCGCGGTGGGCGTCAACAATCTCGTCATCATCGACACCCCCGATGCCGTGTTGATCGCCGACCGCAGCTGCGCCCAGGACGTCAAGCACCTTTACGCACGCCTCAAGGCCGATGGCCACGAAGCGCACCGCCTGCATCGCACCGTGCACCGCCCGTGGGGCACATACACCGTGCTGGAAGAGGGCAGCCACTTCAAGATCAAACGCATCGAAGTCAAACCCGGTGCCAGCCTCAGCCTGCAAATGCACCATCACCGCAGCGAACACTGGATCGTCGTCAGCGGCATGGCGCGCGTGGTGAACGGCCAGCAAGAGTTGTTCGTCAACACCAACGAATCCACCTACATCCCGGCCGGCCACAAACACCGCCTGGAAAACCCCGGCCTGCTCGATCTGGTGATGATCGAAGTGCAGAGCGGCGAATACTTGGGTGAAGACGATATCGTCAGATTTGATGATGTCTATGGCCGTCAATAGATTAGGGAAACGCCGATTTATTCACTCAAGCTGTCATTGCGAGCGAAGCGTGGCAATCCAGTATTTTGATATACAACGAATTTCTGGATTGCCACGTCGCTATGCTCCTCGCAATGACGATTTAATCGGTGTTTCCTTAGTGGATCGAAATCGTAGGTCGGGATTTAACCGGCGGCTTGGCTGGTGTTGTTTGCCAGCTTAGCCGATTGGCTATGCAAGGCTATCCCGACAATCAAGGTAAATTGGAATTTACAAAATAGGTGAATATTTTGAGTACAAACAAAGTTGCGTTAATCACCGGAATCACCGGCCAGGACGGCGCGTATCTCGCGGAACTGCTGCTCGAAAAAGGTTACGTGGTTCATGGCATTCGTCGCCGTGCATCGCTTTTCAATACCGACCGGATCGATCACCTGTACCAGGATCCGCACGAGCCGAACACGCGCCTTTTCCTGCACTACGGAGACATGACCGACACGTCCAGCATGGTACGCATCATCCAGCAAGTACAGCCCGACGAAATCTACAACCTCGCTGCGCAAAGCCACGTCGCGGTCAGCTTCGAAGAACCCGAATACACCGCCAATTCCGACGCTCTCGGTGCGCTGCGCATCCTCGAAGCCATCCGGTTACTTGGTCTCGAGAAGAAGACCCGCTTCTATCAGGCCTCCACCTCCGAGCT
>JAGWMH010000285.1 GCA_028871775.1 Betaproteobacteria bacterium | reverse complement strand
GTGATCTACGGCTTCCCGGCCAGGTGCAACCACGGCCAGTACCACATCGTGCAGGATCTCTCGATCAGCGAACAGAGCCGCAAGCGCATGAAAGACAGCTATCGCGAACTGCTGGAAGAACGCGAGCATGTAAAGCAGTTGCTGGGGTAGTTGCCCCTTGTTTTCCGCGCCCGGCACCCCCATCTTAAATGAACATTTAAGACGAGGACTGCCATGCAGAATATCCGACCTGCCGCCGTTGCCGGTCTGTTCTATCCCGGCGAAGCCGATGCGCTGACGCGTGACGTGCGCGCCATGCTGGCTGCGGCGCGCCCGAACAAGCTCATTCCCAAGGCGCTGATCGCCCCGCATGCGGGCTACATCTATTCCGGCCCAGTTGCCGCAAGCGCCTATGCCGTGCTGAAGGATATCGCGCCGCGCATCCGCCGCGTGGTGCTGCTCGGTCCCACCCACCGTGTCGCCGTGCACGGGTTGGCGCTGCCGGGTGCAGATGCCTTTGCCACGCCGCTCGGCATCGTGCAGGTGGATGCGGCGGCCGCGCAAGCCATCGCCCGCCTGCCGCAAGTCAAGGTCAGCCAGCAGGCACATGCGCAGGAACACTCGCTGGAGGTGCAACTGCCCTTTCTGCAAGCCGTGCTCCCCGATTTCAAACTGCTGCCGCTGGCAGTCGGCATGGCTACCCCGGAAGAAGTGGCCGAAGTGCTGGAAGCTTTATGGGGCGGCGACGAGACACTGATCGTGGTCAGCTCCGACCTTTCCCACTACCTGCCCTACGACACGGCGAGACAGGTGGATGCCTCCAGTACGCAAGGCATACTTGCCCTGAAACACCCCCTGTCGCACGAGCAGGCGTGCGGCGCCACGCCGATCAATGGCCTGATTCTCGCCGCGCGCCGCCACCATCTCACACCGCATCTGCTCGACCTGCGCAATTCCGGCGACACCGCCGGGCCGCGCGATGGCGTGGTGGGCTATGCATCCTTTGCCTTCACCGAGAAGGAAACCGGACGTGTCCACTGAGCAAGGAAAGATTTTATTGCCGATTGCGCGCGCCGCGATTGCGCGCGCCCTGAACGTGCCCTATACGGCGGATGAAGCCGCCCCGTGGCTCGCCGAGCAGGGCGCGTGCTTCGTCACCCTCACCCAATACGGCGAGCTGCGCGGCTGCATCGGCTCGCTGCAGGCGCACCGCCCCCTGCTCCATGACGTCAAGAGCAATGCCGTGTCCGCCGCTTTGCGCGACCCGCGTTTTGCGCCGTTGAGCGCGGCGGAACTCGACACCACCGAGGTCGAAATCTCGCTGCTGTCGCCGGTACAGGCGATGGACTTCTGCAACGAGGCCGATGCACTGGCGCAACTGCGCCCCCATGTGGACGGCGTGCTGCTCGAATACCGCAACTACCGCAGCACCTATCTGCCGCAGGTCTGGGAACATTTCGAGCAGCCGCAGCAGTTCCTCAACTCGCTCAAGCTCAAGGCCGGCCTGCCGCAAAATTTCTGGGCAGCGGATGTAAAGCTCGCGCGCTATACTGTAACCAAGTGGCGTGAAGCGGATTTTCAGGAGGGCATGGAATGAGCGACACCATCGACATCACCGAGCGCTATCCGGCCCGCTGGTGGCACCGCATCGAGGACGGGCGTATCCAGTGCGACCTGTGCCCGCGCGACTGCAAGCTGCACGAAGGGCAGCGCGGCGCCTGCTTTGTGCGCGCCCGCGCCGGCGACCAGATGGTGCTCACCACTTACGGGCGCAGTTCCGGCTTCTGCGTCGATCCCATCGAGAAGAAGCCGCTCAATCATTTTTATCCGGGCAGCAGTATATTTTCCTTCGGCACCGCCGGCTGCAACCTGGCGTGCAAATTCTGCCAGAACTGGGATATCAGCAAGTCGCGCGACATGGACACGCTGATGGATCAGGCTACACCCGAAGCGATTGCGCGCGCCGCCGAAAAACACGGCTGCAAGAGTGTGGCCTTCACCTACAACGATCCGGTGATCTTTGCCGAATATGCGATGGATACCGCCGATGCCTGCCATGCGCGCGGCATCAAGACCGTCGCGGTGACGGCGGGCTACATGCACGACCAGGCGCGGCGCGAGTTCTACGCCAAGATGGATGCCGCCAATGTGGACCTCAAGGGATTCACCGACGAGTTCTACGTCAAGCTTTGCGGCGCGCATCTGCAGCCGGTGCTGGATACGCTGCTGTACCTCAAACATGAGACCGATGTATGGCTCGAAATCACCACACTGCTGATACCGGGCCATAACGATTCGGACGGGGAAATCACCGCGCTCAGCCAGTGGATCGCAAAGGAACTGGGGCCCGATGTGCCGCTGCACTTCAGCGCCTTCCATCCGGACTACAAGATGGTGGATGTGCCGCAGACCCCGAAAGCAACCCTGACCAGGGCGCGCAAAATCGCCCGCGCCGCGGGGCTGCACTACGTATATACCGGCAATGTGCATGACCTCGAGGGGGACACCACGAACTGCCCGTCGTGCGGCGCC
>JAGWMH010000284.1 GCA_028871775.1 Betaproteobacteria bacterium | reverse complement strand
GCGAAATCGCGCACGCGGCGCAACAGGCGGTTGGCGATGCGCGGCGTGCCGCGCGAACGCTTGGCGATTTCCAGCGCGCCATCTTGCGCGAGCCGCATCTCGAGCAGCTTGGCCGAGCGCAGCACGATGCGCTGCAATTCCTGCGGCGTGTAGAACTCCAGCCGCGCCACGATGCCGAAGCGGTCGCGCAGCGGATTGGTCAGCATTCCGGCGCGCGTGGTCGCGCCCACCAGCGTGAACGGCGGCAGGTCGAGCTTCACCGAACGCGCCGCCGGGCCTTCGCCGATCATGATGTCGATCTGGTAATCCTCCAGCGCGGGATAGAGGATTTCCTCTACCACGGGGGAGAGGCGATGGATCTCGTCGATGAACAGCACATCGTTCGGTTCGAGATTGGTCAACAGCGCCGCGAGGTCGCCAGCGCGCTCCAGCACCGGGCCGGAAGTGTGGCGCAGGTTGACGCCCATCTCGCGCGCGATGATGTGCGCCAGCGTGGTCTTGCCCAGCCCAGGCGGACCGAACAGCAGCACATGATCCAGCGGCTCTTTTCTCTTGCGTGCGGCCTCGATGAATATCTGCAATTGCTCGCGTATCTTTTCCTGGCCGACATATTCGTCCAGATGTTTGGGGCGCAAGGCGCGCTCCAGCGCCTCCTCCTGCTGGGAAACCGGTGCGGGAGAGATGATGCGGTCGGAAGTGAGGTTGTCGCTATGGATCATGACTTGGATAATAGCTTAAGCGCATTGCGGATGCCGTCCGACACGCTCGTATCGGCAGGCAATTGCTTCGCCGCCCAGTCAGCTTCTTTTTCGTTGTATCCCAAAGCCAGCAGCGCGTTGACAATATCGCTGCCCTGCGTGGGAACCGCCCTGTGCGCGCTGCCCGGCGCAGCCACCGTAAATTTGCCTTGCAGCTCCAGCAACAGGCGCTCGGCGGTCTTTTTGCCTACGCCGGGAATCTTGGTCAGCCGCCCAGCTTCCTTGTTCGCCACGGCAACGGCGAGATCGTGAAGGCTCAGGCCGGACAACACGGAGAGTGCCAGCTTCGGCCCGACGCCGCTGATTTTCAGCAACTGGCGGAACGCAATGCGCTCGTCCAGCGAACCGAAGCCGAACAGCAGGTGCGCATCTTCACGCACGATGAGATGGGTGTGCAGCACCACGCGCTCGTGCAGCACAGGCAGGTTGTAGAACGTGCTCATCGGCACATCCAACTCGTAGGCCACGCCCTGCACGTCGAGCAGAATTTGCGGCGGATTTTTTTCCAGCAGAATGCCCGTCAAGCGACCGATCATTTCATTATCCCAATCTGCCGTTACGCATGCGCAAGCCCTTCGTAACCAACTGCCCCAGCCCCATGCCGCCATGCGCATGGCAGATGGCGCAGGCCAGCGCGTCCGCCGCATCCGGGCTGGGTGTGCCGGACAATTGCAACAGGCGCTGCACCATGTCCTGCACCTGCTCCTTCTTCGCATGGCCGTTGCCGACCACCGCCTGCTTCACCTGCAGCGCGGTGTATTCCGCCACCGGCATCTGCGCCAGCACCGCTGCGCAAATTGCCGCTCCGCGCGCCTGCCCGAGCAGCAAGGTGGACTGCGGGTTGGCGTTGACGAACACTTTCTCCACCGCCACTTGCTGCGGCTGGTGAGTTGCTATCACCTCGCGCAATGAATCGAGTATGACCTTGAGGCGCTCCGGCAACTCGCCATCCGGCGTCTTGATGCAGCCGCTGGCGACATAGCTGAGCTTCTGCCCGACCTTGTCCAGCACACCAAACCCAGTGATGCGCAGGCCGGGGTCTATGCCGAGGATACGCATGGGATCGCCCATTAGTTATTTGGCCTTATAGCCAAACTTCACCAATTGACCCGTCAAATAATCATCGAGGTTGTTGATATCCTCATTCTTGATTTCGATCAGCTTTAATTCGTTTTGCCGATATATTTCCAGCTTTTTTTCTTTCCTTGCCTTGTACTTCGGATTGCTCTCAAGCCCCCAAAATTCAACGTAAAGGTCATATTCCGGTAGGTAGAAATCACAGTACATTTTCTGTTCAACCCGCACCAACCTTTCATACGCATGAACAATACGGTTCTCGTAAAGCCAAGCATCAATCATGGCTTCCGCGCGTGAACGGACCATGTGACCGTCGGACGCTCGGATTAGTGGAGGGAATTTTTCTCTAAAATCTTCTGTTTTATCCGCTGCCTCCTCTGGCATTGAAGTAGGCTCTGTAATGGATGGGGGGGCCACCTCGATGGAAATGAATTCACTGACGGCGTTTTGCAAAATCCGCGATTTGCAGATGTCTTGGTGCCAAACAACATATGGAACCTTCTTTTGATAGAGTATTTTTTGCGCCTTTAGCTTTTCACCAAGTGCGGAGGGCTTCCACCCCTTACCCTCTCTTTCTATCCACCCCAGATCAAATAGAATTCTGTTGATCTGCTTTGCATCAAGCTTAAAGTACTCTCCCATGAGAGTAGAGGTCAAAGCGGTGTTATTTGCATCATGCGATGTGGCGGGCT
>JAGWMH010000283.1 GCA_028871775.1 Betaproteobacteria bacterium | reverse complement strand
CGGAAATGTTTCTCGCAGGCAAATCGCTTAGCGGCTTCTCGCAATATATGGCGCCGCCTCTTCTCTGTGTCCTCTGTGTCCTCTGTGTCCTCTGTGTCCTCTGTGTCCTCTGTGTCCTCTGTGTCCTCTGTGTCCTCTGTGTCCTCTGTGTCCTCTGTGTCCTCTGTGTCCTCTGTGCTCTCTGTGGCTTGAATTGCAGTGTGTTTAAAGAAGTTATTCCACGCCCTGGATCAACTGCTCCAGCCTTAATCGCCCGGGCGGAGTGGCCATCACCATCAACACGTCGCCGCCATTCACGATATGCTGCATGACTGGATTGAATACCCACTTTCCTTCCTGCCTGACGGCGAGCAAAATGCAATCGCGCGAAGCAAGATTAAACATGGCAAGCAATTTGCCGGAAAAACCCGCGGGACCACGACTTCTTCCATGCGCAGGTTGTCATCCGACTTGAGCATATCATCGAGGAAAGACACCACATGCGGACGCACCATCGCCGACACGATGCGCAGACCGCCGGTGAAGTCCGGCGACACGATTTCGTCCGCCCCGGCGCGGCGCGTTTTTTCCACATTCTTCACGTCGTGGCAGCGCGCCACTACACGCAGCTTTGGATTAAGCTGCTTGGCGCTGAGGCTGATCATCAGATTCTGGCTGTCGTCCGATGCCACCGCAAATACCCCGTGCGCGCGTTTGACGCCGGCGGCAAGCAGGATGTCGTATCGGTGGCGTCGCCGTGCAGATATAACTGCTCAGGATGTCTGGACAGGTAGCTTTCAATGTGCTGAAGATTCGGGTCCACGATAACGCAATGGCGGCCGGTCATTTCCAGTTCATGTGCCACGTTGCTGCACACACGCCCGATGCCGCATACGATGTAATGGTCTTTCAGCTTTGCGATTTTGTTCTGCATTCTCTTTCTCCGCCATGCCTCGTTGATATCACCTTCCAGTATGAATGCCGTAACGGTAGACAGCATATAGGTCAATGTTCCGATACCCAGAAATGCAATGCATACGGTAAACAACCTCCCACCGGGGCTATGCGACAGGTCGACAACCTCGCTGTAGCCTATTGTGGCAACCGTGATGAATGTCATGTAAAAGCAGTCCATCCAGCTGTATTGCGGACCGCCTATGAGGTGATAGCCCACCGTGCCGGTCAGCATGACCAGCACCAAGACCGCAGATGACCAGGCAAAGCTGAGATAGACGCGGGAAGAGGTTAATTCGGCCAGTTTCATCGTTGGTCCGGTTTTGTCATTCTTCCGGCACGTTGCCACCAGGAAACAGCACGTCGGAAAAACCGAACTGGCGAAGATCGCGCATGCGCATCGGGTACAGAATCCCGTCCAGGTGGTCGCACTCATGCTGCACCACGCGGGCATGGAAGCCGCTCACCGTGCGGTCTATCAATGCGCCGTATTCGTCACAACCCTGATAGCGGATGGCCTTGAAACGCGGCACCAAACCGCGCAGTCCGGGCAAGCTCAAACAACCTTCCCAGTCTTCCTCTGTATCGCTGCTCAAGGGGGTAATGACAGGATTGAGCAACACAGTTTCCGGCACCGGCTCGGCATCGGGGTAGCGCGGACTGCGCTGCACGCCGAAGATCACCACGCGCTGGTTCACCCCGATCTGCGGTGCGGCCAGCCCCACGCCCTCCAGCGCCTGCATGGTATCGCGCATGTCGGCCAGCAGGGCGTGCAATTCCGGCGTATCGAAGCTATGCACTTCCTCCGCGCGGCGCAACAGGCGTGCATCGCCCATTCTCAGCACTTGCCTAATCGGCATTGCACTCCACCAGGCATTCCAGGATATTGCGCACGCGCGCCATGGCAGGTTGCGTCACCGCGCTGATCGCCTCCAGATGCACCCCGTCGCGGCTGCTGCCGCGCCCGGCGGCGTGGTTGACCACCACCGCAATGGCGGCGTAGCTGAGGCCGAGCTCTTTTGCCAGCGAGGCTTCCGGCATGCCGGTCATGCCCACCATGTCGGCGCCGTCGCGCTCCAGCCGGTTGATCTCCGCCGCCGTTTCCAGGCGCGGCCCCTGGGTGGCGGCATACACGCCGCCATCCAGGCAAATCTCCTTGGCGTGCCGTGCCGCATCGAGTATCTGCCGGCGCAACTCCGGGTCATAAGGCCGGGTGAAATCAATGTGCGTCACCGGCCGGTCGCGCCCGTCAAAATAAGTGGCTGCGCGCCCGTAGGTGTAATCGATGATCTGGTCCGGCACCAGGATGTTCCCCAGGGACAGGTCGGCGCGTATGCTGCCCACCGATGCGACCGATACGATGCGCGTGGCGCCCTGTTCGTGCAGCGCCCACAGGTTGGCGCGGTAATTCACCTCGTGCGGCGGGATGGTGTGACCATAGCCGTGGCGCGCCAAGAACATCACCTCGTGCTGCCGCAAGCGGCCAAAGGTGATCGCGCCCGACGGCTCGCCATATGGCGTGCGCATCACCTGGCGATGCGTAATTTCCAGATTGGACAACTGCGTCAGCCCCGTTCCGCCTATGATTGCCAGCATAATTACTC
>JAGWMH010000282.1 GCA_028871775.1 Betaproteobacteria bacterium | reverse complement strand
ACTATCGTCGCGGTCCACACCGAGGAGCCGTTGCACCAGCGCCTGCTGGCGATGGGTTTCCGCAGCGGCAAGCAGATTGAACTGATCCGCAAGGCCAGTTTCTCCGGCCCGCTGCAAGTGCGCATCGGCACCACCGACATCCTGCTGCGGCGCAGTGAAGCCGCCAAAATCACGGTATGTAAAGCATGAAACGGGTTGCCTTACTGGGAATGCCCAACACCGGCAAATCCACGCTGTTCAACCGCATGACCGGCGGCGCGGCGCGCGTCGGCAACTGGCCGGGGATTACCGTCGAATTGCTCAGCGGCAAAATTCTGCTGGGCGGCGACATGGTGGAAATCATCGACCTGCCAGGCATCTACGACATGCACGGTTTCTCGGATGACGAGCAAGTGGTGCGCCACTTTCTGCACGACAACGTGCCCGACCTGGCACTGGTCATCCTCAACGCCACGCAGATCGAACGCCAGATAAGCCTGCTGCTGCAGCTCAAGCATCTCGACATGAATCTGGTGGTGCTGCTCAACATGGCCGACGAAGCGAAAAAATTCGGCATCAGCATCGACAACAAGAAAATGTCTGAGCTGCTGGGTATGCCGATTTTTCTGCTCAGCGCAAAATACGGCACGGGCTATGCGGAAGCCTTGCAAGCCATCGGCAAAGCGTTGCGCTACCCCACCCCCGGCATGGCCGAGCAATTGCGCAGCCAGCTGGAACAGGACGGGCATATCGAATCCGAGATGGCGAGCGTGCTGAAACACACCGTGCAAGTCCCCGCGCGCCTGTCGGACAACCTTACGGAAAAACTGGACCGCGTGATGCTGCACCCGTGGCTGGGGCTGCCGGTATTCTTTGCCGTCATGTATCTGCTGTTCCAGGGCATATTCCTGTTCGGCCAGCCGCTGCAAACCGGCATTAACGATTTGTTCGGCTGGCTGCGTAACGCTGCCGTCGCCCCTCTGCTTGCCAGCCTGCCCGCCGCGCTGCAGGGCCTGCTGCTGGACGGTGTCTACAACGGCGTGGCGACCGTCGCGGCGTTTGTGCCGATCATCATCCTGTTCTTTCTGTTCATGGCGATGGTGGAAGACAGTGGCTATCTGTCGCGCGCGGCGTTTCTGATGGATGCGCTGATGGCGCGCCTGGGACTGGATGGACGCGGCTTCGTCATGATGCTGATGGGCTTCGGCTGCAACGTACCCGCGCTGATGGGTACGCGCGTAATGCGCTCGCGCGCCATGCGCTTGCTCACCATGCTGGTGATTCCGTTCTCGCTGTGCTCGGCGCGCCTGCAGGTATTCGTGTTCATCACCGCTGCGCTGTTCTCGCCCAAGGCAGCGCCGGTGGTGCTGTTCAGCCTCTATCTGTTCAGCTTCGCCGCCGCGATACTCACCGCGCTGTTATTCAAAGGCCGATTCAAAAACAATGAACCGTTCGTGCTGGAACTGCCGCCGTACCGCTTCCCAACCGCGCGCCAGATGGCATTGCGCGGCTGGCTGGAAGTGCGGCACTTTTTGCGCCGCGCCACCAAGTTCATCATCGCCGGCGTGGTGCTGGTCTGGCTGCTCACCCACCTGCCGCCCTCTGCCGCACCCGCCAGCAGCAGCACGCTGGCCGGCATGATCGGCGGCTGGCTGCATCCGCTGTTCGCCCCCATCGGCATCAACGAACAACTCACCATCGCCCTGATCTTCGGCTTCGTCGCCAAGGAAATCGTCATCGGTGCACTGGCGGTGATTTACGGCCTCTCCGGTGCAGCGCTCAGCAGTGCACTGGGACAGCAACTGGACTGGGTGCAAGCCTACAGCTTCATGCTGTTCACCCTGATCTACACCCCGTGCCTGGCCACCGTCGCCACCCTGCGCAGCGAATCGAAACAGCTTGGCTTCACCGCGCTGTCCATCGGCTGGTCGCTAGTGCTGGCATGGCTGGTGAGCTTCGTGTTTTATCAGGGCGCGAGGACATTGGGGTATTGAATCTTCCAAGGGCTGTCGCACCGCCGCCCTTTACGCACTTCTGCTGCTCACCGCATGCAGCACGGACAACGACGAAAGCAAAGGGATTTTCACAGCCTCTTTACGAAAGGCAGAGCAGGTAATACAGCCGTACATTTTCAGAATTCGTACTCGACCTGCATCCTGAAGATATGATTGGGTGCAGCGTTACTTGCACCAATCAGCCAAGCGGCGTTATACCTGATGGCCTGCCGATTACCGAGCGCGAATTTGCCGAAGACTGCGGGGCCGACGCGGTGGTTCTGGTTGGCTTGCTTGTTCCAATCGTTCCATTTACCCATCTCGCCCAAGCCTTGTACGCCAAATTCGAGGGTGGCTTGCCAGCGGTATTTTGCTTGCCACTGGTAGGCGAAATTGGTGCTGAATGGCACACCACTCTCATCCGCCTTTCCGAACGCGCGTTCAAAAAGCAAGTTGCCGTTCAACTGGAGTTTGCCGAATTCCGTCTGGAGCAATGGGCCGAGCCTGCGTTCCCACGGTGCATTGCCGCTTAACGGGGCTTCCAGTTCGGTGATGAAGCCGATGTCCACCGGGTATTGCCCGGTTTCGGTGAAC
>JAGWMH010000281.1 GCA_028871775.1 Betaproteobacteria bacterium | reverse complement strand
AGCGTGAGCATGGTAGCCTTTCAGATGACGCACGGATTTTAACCCAGAAACAACATTAACCACGAAGAACTGATAGAACTACTAGCCATTCCACTAGGCGACCAAAGAACGGTCGTCAAGTGGCTGGTTAACGAAGACCGCGAAGAAGAACTGCTATTTTGCATTTCGTGAACTTCGTATTCTTGGTGGTGAAACATTTTTACAGGTTTATTGATGAAACGATCCAAAACCAGCAAACAGTGGATGCATGAGCATGTCAGCGATCCCTATGTGCAGCGCGCGCAGAAGGAGGGCTACCGCTCGCGCGCGGCCTACAAGCTGCTGGAAATCGCCGAGCGCGACCATCTGCTCAAGCCGGGCATGGTGGTGGTTGACCTGGGCGCGACGCCGGGCGGCTGGTCGCAAGTGGTTGCCGCCAGGGTGGGGCCGGGTGGCAAGGTGATTGCGCTCGACCTCCTGCCTTTGCACCCGCTGCACGGCGTGGAGTTCATTCAGGGTGATTTCCGCGAGGACAGTGTACTGGCGCAACTTGAGGAACGGCTGGGCGGCAGGCAAATCGGGCTTGTAATTTCCGATATGGCGCCCAATATCAGCGGCATTGGCATGGCCGATCAGGCTCGCGCCATGCACTTGGCGGAGCTGGCACTGGATTTTTCTGTGCGCCATTTGCAACCGGGCGGTGCATTCCTGGTCAAAGTGTTTCAGGGTGCGGGATTTGAGGACTATGTCAAACTGATGCGCGGCTATTTTGCACGAGTGGTGACGCGCAAACCCAAGGCCTCGCGCGACCGCAGCAGCGAGTTGTATCTTTTGGGCCTGGAAAGGCTTGAGTAATCAATCTGGACGGTGTCTAATGCGCATATTTGGCGGTTTGGCATAGGCCAGTTTTAAGGAGTAATTTTGAACAATTTATTCAAGAGCATCGGGATTTGGCTGGTTGTGGCCCTGGTGCTGATGACCGTATTCAACCAGTTCAATTCACGCCAGCAACTGACTGCGCATGCGCAGATGGATTATTCGCAGTTTCTGGACGAGGTCCGGCAGGGACATATCTCCAAGGTGGTCATTGAGGGGCATACGCTAAAGGCGACGGCTGTCGACGGCAAGCGCATCACCAGCTATGCGCCGAGCGATTTGTGGATGGTTTCCGACCTGCTGAAAAACGGCGTCAAGATCGAGGCCAAGCCGGAAGAAGAGCCTTCCTTCCTGATGAACCTTTTCGTGTCATGGTTCCCCATGTTGCTGCTCATCGGGGTGTGGGTATTCTTCATGCGCCAGATGCAGGGCGGCGGCAAGGGCGGCGCCTTTTCGTTCGGCAAATCGCGCGCGCGCATGCTGGATGAGAGCAAGGAGCGCTACACGTTCGCCGATGTGGCGGGCTGCGATGAGGCCAAGGAAGAGGTATCCGAGCTGGTGGACTTCCTGCGCGAACCAACCAAGTTCCAGAATCTGGGCGGGCGCATCCCGCGCGGCGTGCTGCTGGTTGGCAGCCCCGGCACCGGCAAGACCTTGCTGGCGAAAGCGATTGCCGGTGAGGCTAAGGTGCCGTTTTTCTCGATCTCCGGTTCCGATTTCGTGGAAATGTTCGTCGGTGTCGGCGCGGCGCGCGTGCGCGACATGTTCGAGCAGGCCAAGAAACAATCCCCGTGTATCGTATTCATCGACGAAATTGACGCGGTTGGCCGCCAGCGCGGCGCCGGCCTGGGCGGCGGCAATGACGAGCGCGAGCAGACCCTGAATGCGCTGCTGGTGGAAATGGACGGTTTTGAAGGCGCCAGCGGGGTGATCGTGATCGCCGCGACCAACCGCCCCGATGTGCTTGATCCTGCGCTGCTGCGCCCGGGACGTTTCGACCGCCAGGTGGTGGTGCCGCTGCCCGACATCCGCGGCCGCGAGCAGATACTGATGGTGCATATGCGCAAGGTGCCGGTGGCTTCCGATGTAAAAGCCGACATTCTGGCGCGCGGTACGCCTGGATTTTCCGGCGCCGACCTGGCCAACCTGGTGAACGAGGCGGCATTGTTTGCCGCGCGGCGCAGCAAGCGTTTTGTCGAGATGGATGATTTCGAGATGGCCAAGGACAAGATCATGATGGGTGCGGAACGCCGTTCCATGATCATGCCGGAGGAGGAGCGCAAGAACACGGCCTACCATGAGTCAGGCCATACAGTCGTTGCCAGGCTGCTGCCCAAGACCGACCCGGTGCACAAGGTCACCATCATTCCGCGCGGGCGCGCGCTGGGCTTGACCATGCAGTTGCCTGCGGAAGACCGCTACAGCATGGACAAGAACCGCATCCTCGATACCATCGCCGTGCTGTTCGGCGGGCGTATCGCGGAAGAGATTTTCATGCACCAGATGACCACCGGCGCTTCCAATGACTTCGAGCGCGCCACCGACATGGCGCGGCGCATGGTGACGCAGTGGGGCATGTCAGACGCCTTGGGCACCATGGTCTATGGCGAGAACGAGGGCGAAGTGTTTCTCGGGCGTTCCGTGACCACGCACAAGAATATTTCCGAGGCGACCATGCAGCAGGTGGATGCGGAAATCCGCCGCATCATAGACCAGCAAT
>JAGWMH010000280.1 GCA_028871775.1 Betaproteobacteria bacterium | reverse complement strand
TACCCTCGCCGCGCAAAGAGTGAACCGGGGTTCAGGGAGATGGGAGCGTTTGTAGCCCGGATGCAATCCGGGATTTAACATTTCACCTTTCCCGGATTGCATCCGGGCTACGCTATTGGAAAATTATTTCCGAGGTTTTTCCGCTTTGCCGGATTTCTGCTGCTTGACGAACTGATCATAGCATTCGATTCCGCAGAAATACCCGACATAATCCGCGCCTTGCGGTGTCAATGCCGCACTCAGGGGAATTTCTTTGTGGCACATGCTGCAGGAAACCTTCTGCGACTGGATTTCGGGATGTATCGGAGTAGCCATGTTATTACCTCCTGCCGGGTTCTTGTGTTTCACCAGAAGCAATGCTACGCCCGGTGCGGTGTCACGTAAATAGAAACTGAGCTAATCCGGGATTTGCGGAGAGTGATCCCGTCTCCGCCAGGCCTGCCGCTATTTCTGCAACGACTTGAGGGAGCCTCTAAAAATTCGGAGTTCGCCCAAATGCAAGGCGTGGAAAAAATTCCGCAGCGCCGCATATGTGTTGATATGTAAGCAAGAAAACGAAGTTTCAGTGTAGGGTAACCTTCAGGTTGGCTGGAACTAAATTATTTCCGCAACGCTGCAGTTGGGATGGAATATGGATTTTTAGAGGCTCCCTTGATGACCAGCGCCGCGCCTAACAAACTCTCCACCAGATACAGGATGCTCGACACCCCATGCCACATCTTGAAGCGCGGAGCCAATGCACTTTGCATCACGTCGGGTGATCGGGCTTGCAGTTTGATTTCCGCCATCAGAGGGTGGATGCCGAACTGTAGCAGCAGCGTGATGACAAGCATTGCCACAACCAGCCAGAACACCCGCTCACGCGCGGCTGTTTTGCCGGACAGGACCAGGCGATAGAGCAACAGATACGTTCCGCAAACGATTCCGATATATCCCATCACCGTGAACATCTGCCCGGACAGCATCCCGGCGAGCTGTTTGTCCGGCTGGGCACGGAACAGGATGGACACGGCAATATAGCCTATGGCCCACAGTCCGCCGACCCAGGCGGTGGTTGCCAGAGAGGCGATGTGATGAGCAAGATTTTTCATGTGATGACGTTCTGGAAAATAATCGAGTCTGATTTATTTGAACGTGAGGGCGAATTATACCTGCACAGGGGAATGAATCTGGGTGCAGAGAGAATGGGGGCGCTTGTAGCCTGGATGTAGCGTAGCGGAATCCGGGGAAAACCGGGATATTGAATCCCGGATTGCATCCGGGCTACGTTGAATATTTATTGGGTCACCCCATAAAACCGCGCCCCAGGTACCAGAATATAGCCGCGATCAGACCAGACACCGGGATGGTCAGCACCCAGGCCCAGACGATGCGCGAGGCGAGTCCCCAGCGCACTGCGGAAACACGGCGCGACAGGCCGACACCGACGATAGCGCCGGTGATGGTGTGCGTTGTCGAGACGGGAATGCCCATCCAGGTCGCAAGAAACAGTGTCACGGCGCCTGAAGTCTGCGCGCTGAAACCGCCCGTCGGCCTGATCTTGGTGATGCCCATGCCCATTGTTTTTACGATGCGCCAACCGCCGAACAGGGTGCCGAGAGCCATGGCAACATGGCAGGAAATCACCACCCAGAACGGAACATGGAACCCGCCCTCCAGGTGGCCGTTGGCATACAGCAGGACGGCGATGATGCCCATGGTTTTCTGCGCGTCATTTCCGCCGTGGCCGAGGCTGTAGAGCGAGGAGGAGATGAACTGCAGCTTGTTGAACTTTCGTTCGGTCGGGTAAGGCACTGACTTCTCAAAAATCCAGAGCAGGGCGATGGCCATGGCAAGCGCCAGCACAAGCCCGAACAGCGGGGACAGGATGGTTGCCAGCGCAGTCTTGATCAACCCCTGCACGATGATGACGCTCCAGCCGGCCTTGGCCAATGCCGCCCCGACCAAGCCCCCGACCAGCGCGTGCGATGAGGAGGATGGAATGCCGAACCACCAGGTGATGATGTTCCACGAGATGGCGCCGCACAGCGCCCCGAAGATCACCGCATTGTCGACGATGGCCGGCGAAACGATGCCCGAGCCGACGGTATTGGCCACATGCAGCCCGAAAATCAGGAAGGCGACGAAGTTGAAAAACGCGGCCCAGATGACCGCCGCATGCGGCGTCAACAGCCGGGTCGAAACCATCAGTGCGATCGAGTTTGCCGCATCGTGAAAACCGTTCATGAAATCGAACAGCAGCGCCACGACGACCAGAATCGCCATGATCAGGAACATCTGCTCGTTCATATGCGTTCCAGCACTACCCCGTGAATGACATCGGCCGCATCTTCGCAGCGGTCAACCGCCTCCTCGAAAAGTTCATAGAGCTCCTTGGCGCGAATCAGCGCACGGGCATCCGAGACCTCGGCAAAAAGCCGCGCCATCCCGGCGCGCATGACACTGTCAGCTTCGCTTTCGATCTCGCCGATTTCCTGGCAGATTGTCAGAATGCGCTCGGCGTTATTCATGTCCGACAACAAAGCGACGGCTTCCTGAACCTTCTCGGTGGCACGCAGCGCAATCTGGCCGAGCGCCGCCATT
>JAGWMH010000279.1 GCA_028871775.1 Betaproteobacteria bacterium | reverse complement strand
ATATGTGCCCGGATGTATGACAATCCGGATGCCCCGGACGTGCATGACAGATTCTGTGTGATTGATTCCGGGGTGGGCCATACCGGCGCCATCATTACATCGCTGCCGAAGCAGGTTTTTTCAAGCCATTATGGCAAGAACGGGACGTATGAAGCGATCATCACCGTTGTGCTAATTCAATGAACTGACCTGCTCCCCATAGACCGCAAGGAGCGCCTCATGAAACTGCTCGGCACCAATACCAGCCCCTATGTGCGCAAGGTGCGCCTGGTGCTGCTGGAAAAGAACATCCCGCACGATTATGTCGTTGACCCCCCGCGCGAGCCGGGGAGCCTCGTGGCGCGGGTCAATCCGCTGGGGCGGATTCCTGCGCTGATCCTCGATGACGAAACCTGTGTGTTCGATTCGCCGGTGATTGCCGAATATGCCGACAGCCTGAACGACAAACCCATCCTGATTCCGCGCAACGATGCGAAAGCACGCATGCGCGTCAAGCGCTGGGAGGCGCTGGCGGATGGCATCATGGATTCCGCAGCCGCGGTACGCACCGAAAGCCTGCGCCCGGCGGAGAAGCAGGAGGCCGGCAATATCAACCTGCACAACAACGCCATTACGCGTGCACTGGCTTATGCGGCCGATCAATTGGGGGTGCGCGAGTGGTGCGAGGGCGATTCCATCACGCTGGCCGATCTGGCGCTGGTGAGCGCGCTGGCCTATCTGGATTTACGCCAGACAGAGCGCGACTGGCGCGGCGCCCATCCCAATCTGGCCGCATGGTTTGCCCGCATGGGCGGGCGCGCCAGCGTCCGCGCCACGCTTGCGGGTTGAATGACGCCGCCGGACGCCAGAAACCCGCTGATTTCAACAGAAGGCCCGACCACAGGTTCTCGCCGATAAGGCATGAACTTTACCGCAACGCAGCAAGTTAAGATTCGGTTAATACTCGTTTGCAATACTATCGCCAGTGAGGCTTGAACTTTACGGCAATGTAACGGTCTTTACCGGGCCACCGGATTCTGCTGGAATGATATTTTAAAAATACACCATTGGAGTTTTCGCCATGACCTTATCACCCTTTCATGCTGGCGAGCTTGACGCGCAGCAGCGCTGGGGCAATCCGGAGCTGTGGACCGAAGCACGCATAAATCAGCTTATCTGGGACCGCATTCCGGAGCAGTTTCATGCCAGGATCGAAGCGGCGCCGTTCTTCTTTCTCGCCACCAGTTCTCCCGACGGGCGCTGCGACTGCTCGTTCAAGGGCGGCGGGCCCGGCCTGGTCAAGGTGCTGGCTGCGGATCGCCTGGCTTTCCCGCATTTCGAGGCGCGGGTGAAAGGCAACGGCGCCTACATGAGCCTCGGCAATATCCTGCTCAATCCCTATGTCAGCATGCTGTTCATCGATTTTGCCGACGGCGCGCGCCTGCGCGTGAACGGACGAGCATCCATCCATGAAAACGCGGCGATGATGGAGCCGTTTCCGCAGGCGGAATGCGTCGTCGTCGTGGACATTGAACTGGTAGCGCCGAGCTGCCCGGCCTACATCCCCCATCTGGTTCCTGCCGAACCGCTTCTTGGTACCGAAAAATGAGCAACTACCGTATCGCTGTAAACGTCGAATGGACCAGCAAATGCAATGCACTTTGCCCGATGTGCCCGCGAGACCTGATCGAAAACCCCATGCTCATGACCGAGCAGACCTGGCGGCAGGTGCTGGATCGCCTGACTCCGCAGGATGTATTCCGCGCCGTCATCGCGGGTTACGGCGAGCCCACCACGCACACCAAATTTCTCGAATTCGTGGACGACGTGCGCGGCCACCCGATCCGCTTCGACATGGTGAGCAACGGCCACCAGCTCGATGCCGAGCGCATCCGGCATCTGGACGGTGCGATCGGCCTGCTGATTATTTCTTTTTCCAGCATAGACCCCGAGGTATACAAACGGGTGCATGTCAATCTCGACCAGGCGCGCGTCATGGACAATATCCGGACGGCGCAGAAGCTGTTCAAGCATACGCAGCTTGGCATCAGTCTCACGCCCATGCCGGAATGCCTGCCTTCCCTGCCGGATACCATCGCTTGGCTGCGCGCGCAGGGCATGGAAGCCCTTACCATGTCGCCCACCCTGTACAACCGCGGCGGCACCCTGCAGGCGCATGAACTGGATACCGAGAAGTTGCGGCAAATGATCCGGCAGTATGGCTTGCACTCGCAGGAACTCGATTTCATTCCCAGCGTCCGGGATGTTTTCCAGCAATGGCGCAGCAACCGTTTCAAATGTGTTCCGCGCAACGTCGACGTTTTCATTTCGGCGAGCGGCGATTACCTGTACTGTTACAACGATGTTGCCCACAAGCACCCAATCGGGAATGTGGCGGATCTCGGCATCCGCGAAGTGCTGGCCAAGCGCGAAGGCATGGCATTGATCCCGGAGCTGTGCAACAGCTGCAATATGCTCAACCGCTACGGCGCAAAGGAATTGGTGAAAACGGGGATTTCCTATGCACGCACCAAACTGAAATGGGGCTCTGCCTGAGCTATGGAGTTTTGGCGCAACATTTATGGAACAAGTGGCGCGGACGAGTTTGCTTG
>JAGWMH010000278.1 GCA_028871775.1 Betaproteobacteria bacterium | reverse complement strand
AGCCAGCGTTTGATATCCAGCGCGTAACCGCCGCTGTGGTGCATGAATCCGCCCAGCCCGGCCTTGCCCACCACGCGATGGCAAGGAATGATGATGGGGATGGGGTTGGCGCCACAGGCCTGGCCGACGGCTTGCGCGCTCGATTGCAGTTCTTTCGCCAACTCGCCGTAGCTGCGCGTTTCTCCGCGCGGGATGGCGCACATCGCCTGCCATACTCTGGTTCGGTGGGCCGTGCCGTTGAGCCTTAACGGGAGGTCGAAACGGAAATCCGCATCGGCAAGATAAGCTTCGAGTTGCTTGCACACACGCTGCGCCAATGCATTGCGCGGCGACAATGTCCGCGTGCTCGCCGGAAGAAATTCGATGCCTAACACCTCCTCATCCGTGCAGCGTATGCCGAGCACGCCGAATGGCGTTTTTAGTTTTGCCTGATAGTCCATGCCGGAATGATAGCGCAATAAAAAACGGGAGGCATCGCCTCCCGTTTTTGCACACTTCGTGCAGAATGCTTATTCTGCCGAACGAGCTGTCAGTTTTTCCTTGATACGCGCCGACTTGCCGGAACGGTCGCGCAGGTAGTACAGCTTGGCGCGGCGCACATTGCCGCGACGCTTCAGTTCGATGCTGGCGATGGACGGGGAGTAAGTCTGGAAGGTGCGCTCCACGCCTTCACCGGCGGAAATCTTGCGCACGATGAAAGAGGAATTCAGCCCGCGGTTGCGCTTGGCAACCACCACTCCTTCATAAGCCTGCACGCGTTTGCGTTCTCCTTCCACCACGTTCACGTTGACGATAACCGTATCGCCGGGCGCGAAAGAAGGGATGGTCTTGCCCATGCGGGCGATTTCTTCCTGCTCAAGCTGCCTGATCAGATCCATTTTGCGTTTCCTCTTGTTGTACGGAAGCTTGTTCCTGCTGGTACTCAGCCAGTAGCCGAGCTTCCTGTTTTGTTAACTGGCGCTGTGCCAGCAAATCAGGGCGGCGTTGCCAGGTGCGTCCCAGCGCCTGTTTCAGCCGCCACTTTTCTATTTCGGCATGGTGCCCGGAAAGCAATACTTCCGGAACGCCATCGCCTTCAAACACTTCCGGGCGCGTGTAGTGCGGGCAATCCAGCAAACCCTGCACAAACGAGTCCTGCTGCGCCGATGCCTCATCGCCCAGCACTCCGGGCAGTTGCCGCACCAGGCTGTCCATCAGCACCATCGCCGCCAGCTCGCCACCGGACAACACATAATCCCCGATGGAAAGCTCTTCATCCACATGCCGCCGGATCAGGCGTTCATCCACGCCCTCGTAACGGCTCGCCAGCAGAATCAACCCTTCGCCGCGCGCCAGCAATTCCTTCACCACTTCGTGGTTGAGCTGCCGCCCCTGCGGCGACAGGTGTATCACATGACTCTTTGCCACACCGGCTTGCGCTCGGGCTTGCTTTGCCGCATTGATTGCCTGCGCCAGCGGCTCCGCCAGCATCACCATCCCGGGGCCGCCGCCGTAAGGACGGTTATCCACCGTGCGGTAGTTGTCGCCGGTGAAATCGCGCGGATTCCACGTCTGCAACACAAACTTGCCCTGCTCCGCCGCGCGCCGCGTCACGCCGTATTGCGTAAGCGCATCGAACATCTCGGGGAACAGGGTAATGACATCGAAGCGCATGTCGCTCAGTAATCCGCTTGCCAATCGACGCGGATCACTTTTTCCGTCAAATCCACCTGCTTGATGGCGCTGGCGATGAACGGGATCAATATTTCACCGCTCTCTCCCCGCACGCACAGCACCTGGTTGGCGCCGGTATCCATCAGGTTATCCACCGTTCCCAAGCTTACGCCTGCGAGGTTGACCACGGCAAGGCCGATCAGATCGGACCAGTAATACTCATCCCTGGCCTGTTGCGGCAGGCTGCTGCGCGGCACGGCCACCAGCAGGCCCTTGTATTTCTCGGCGGCAGTCCGGTCGTTGCAGCCCGGAAATTTGGCGATCAAACCATTGCTTTGCACCGCAAATTTTTCCACGCCAACTTCGCGCCAGGGATGCTTTTCATCCCCCAGCCACCAGACCGGGAATTCGACGAGACCGTCCATGAACTCGGTGTAGGTTTTAAGCTTCACCCAGCCGAGTATGCCCTGCGCACCCACCACCCGCCCCATGACTACCATGGGGTCTGCATCGTTACGCTTTTGCTGCGGCACCAGCGCGCTTGACCAGCTTGGCGACGGCGTCGCTCAGCTGCGCGCCTTTTTCCTGCCAGTGCGCCACGCGATCCAGCTGGATGCGCATGCCGTCCGGGCCTTCCGGAGCAACCGGGTTGTAGAAACCGATGCGCTCGATGAACCTGCCGTCACGGCGATTGCGCGAATCAGCCACAACCACATTAAAGAACGGGCGATTCTTGGAGCCGCCGCGTGAAAATCGAATGATAACCATAGTCGAACCTGTTTTTTGTTAGCTAATGCCAAAGGGCGCGAATTCTACGACACTTTCCGGAGTTATGGCAACAAGATATGCAACGCCGCGCCGGGCGGCTTGCCGGGAGGGGGGTTAGAAGCTGTTTCAAAAAATCAGCGAGCGGCTGTCAGGCGAGGAAGGCAGGAGCGCAGGAACCGGAGTGTACATGAA
>JAGWMH010000277.1 GCA_028871775.1 Betaproteobacteria bacterium | reverse complement strand
GCGGCCTTCATCCTGGCGCAAGCGGGATACGACGTGTATGTACTGGAAGGCGGGTTGTGGACGGTACCCAAGTCGCAGCAGCAATAATTAAGAGGACTGAGTGCTGAGGACTCAGTCCTATGATTAAGGAGTAGTGGATGAATAGCGTAGCAACAGACAAGACGGCACAAGGTAATGTTGGTGACATTACGCTGCAGCTGGAATTCACCAAGAGCCTCAATCACGTCACCAACAATATCCATGCTACCAGCAATATCGACGAGATCATGCTGGATGTCAGCAAGGATATCTGTAACCTGTTTAACGCCGACCGTCTCACCATCTACGTGGTGGCAGAGGACAAGGCTTCGCTGATTTCCAAGGTCAAGACCGGATTGAACTCGTTCAAGGACCTCAAGCTGCCTATCGCCGAGCAGAGCATTGCCGGTTATGCCGCGCTGAACAAGAAAACGCTCAACCTTAAAGATGTGTACGACGAGAAGGAGTTGGCTACATACAGTCCGCACCTGCGCTTCTTGCAGGATGTGGACAAACGCACCGGCTACCGCACCAAGCAGATGCTGGTGGCACCCATCGTCGAGGCGAGCAACAATGAGCTGATCGGCGTCATCCAGGTCATCAACAACAGGGCCAATCAACCTTTCCCGTCGATGGTTGAAGATGGCGTGCATGAACTGGCGCAAACCCTGGCGGTGGCGTTGCGCCAGCGCCAGCAGCATGCCATAGTCAAGACAAAATATGATTATCTGGTGGCGGATGCGGTCATCTCCGCTGCCGAGTTTGAGCTGGCCGCACGCACCGCACGGCGCAAGGGTGTTGATATTGAAAACGTGTTGATTGATGAGTTTCAGGTTGCCCTGCCCGCGCTGGGCAAGGCACTTTCTACCTTCTTCGGGGTGCCCTACGAGCCACACAAACCTGAGCGCATCAAGCCGTCTGACCTGCTGAAAAACCTGAAGCGCGAATATGTCGAAAGCAGCCATTGGGTGCCGATAGAAGAGTCGCAGGAGGGACTGGTGATACTCACCACAGACCCTGAGCGGATACAGGCTTCGCGTGTGGTCAACAACATTTTTCCCAAGAACCGCCTGGCCTATAAGGTTTGCTCGCAACGCGAATTTAAACAGGTTCTGGATTTGTTCTATGGCGGGGGCGCATCTTCCGATGCCACCGGCGGTTTTGCAGTGGACGAATCATCCATGGATGAACTGCTCACCTCCATGGGGGGGGAGGAAGAGGAAGCGGGCACCGTCAGCCAGGAAGATGTCAGCGCCGCAACCGATAATGAACTGGTCAAGCTGGTCAACAAGATCATCGTGGATGCCTATAGGATGGGCGCATCCGACATTCACATCGAACCCATGCCGGGCAAGGGAAAGACGGGGATACGCGTGCGCAAGGATGGTTCGCTGATGAATTACATCGAAGTGCCATCCACCTACCGCAATGCCCTGGTGACGCGTCTCAAGATCATGTGCGACCTGGATATTTCCGAGAAGCGCAAGCCACAGGACGGCAAGATCAAGTTCAAGAAATTTGGCCCCCTGGATATTGAGTTGCGCGTGGCAACCATCCCGTCGCAGGGCGGCGTCGAAGATGTGGTGATGCGTATTCTCGCTTCCGGCGAACCGTTGCCGCTGGAGAAGATGGGTTTCTCGGCGCGCAATAATGAGTTGATCAGGGAGACGGTCAGTAAACCATACGGGCTGTTCTTCGTGTGCGGCCCGACGGGTTCCGGCAAAACCACCACGCTGCATTCCATCCTCAAATACATCAACAAGCCGGACACCAAGATCTGGACGGCGGAAGACCCGGTGGAAATCACCCAGAAGGGGCTGCGTCAGGTGCAGATCAACAAAAAAGCGGGGCTGGACTTTGCCACCATCATGCGCGCCTTCCTGCGCGCCGACCCGGACGTGATCATGGTCGGCGAAATGCGCGATAAGGAAACCGTATCCATCGGCATCGAAGCATCGCTGACCGGCCACCTGGTGTTTGCCACCCTGCATACCAACAGCGCACCGGAATCCATCAATCGCCTGCTGGACATGGGAATGGATCCGTTCAATTTTGCCGATGCGCTGCTGGGCATCCTTGCGCAGCGTTTGGGGAAGCGCCTGTGCGGCGACTGCAAGAAGCCACATACCGCAACCGCCGATGAAATAAAGGCGATGCTTGCCGAGTACAGCGAGGAACTGAAGAACACCGCCTCCTGGAGAAAGGATCCTGTCGCTGCGACCAAGGCTTTGTATGCCGAGTGGATGAAGCTATTCGCCGATGACAAGGGACAATTTACGTTATATGAACCGGTTGGCTGCGAGAAATGTTCCGGTACCGGCTATCGTGGGCGGGTGGGCTTGCACGAACTGTTGATCGGAACCGATGCGGTCAAAAAAGCCATCCAGGAACACGCACGTGTCGCCGAGTTGTTGGCCATCTGCCTTGAAGACGGCATGCATACCCTGAAACAGGATGGGATGGAGAAAGTGCTGCAAGGTATTACCGATATGCACCAGATACGTGCGGTTTGCATCAAGTAGTAGTTATTAGCGGCTAGTCGTTAGTCGCCAGTTAAAATCAAACCGAAGTCGCCCACCAACTATCAGTTATCAACTA
>JAGWMH010000276.1 GCA_028871775.1 Betaproteobacteria bacterium | reverse complement strand
GAGCCGGTTGCGGTGGCCAGGGCGGAACCCAAACCGGATACTGCAACGAAGGATGCCGGCGAAGATGACGAAGATGCCGTGGAGTGGAGCATGCCAGCCTCCGGCAAGGTGATCGGCGAATTCTCCGAAAGCGCCAACCGCAAGGGCATCGATATTGCGGGCAAACTGCGGCAAGCCGTGGTGGCCAGCGCCGCAGGCAAGGTGGTGTATAGCGGCAGCGGCCTGCGCGGCTATGGCAAGCTGGTCATCATCAAGCACAACAAGACCTACCTCAGCGCCTACGCGCACAACGACCAGATACTGGTAAAGGAAGGGCAGAACGTGACCAAGGGCCAGAAGATCGCGGAGATGGGCAACACCGATGCCGATCAGGTCAAGCTGCACTTCGAGATTCGCAAATTCGGCAAGCCGGTTGACCCGGCCAGGTATTTGCCGCTCGTGAGGTCTTAAGGGTGCCTCTAGAAATTCAGAGTTCGTTCAAATGCAAGGCGCGAAAAAATTTTTGCCGCGTCGCATATGACGTATATGTAAGCAAGAAAATTTTTGAGCAACACAGCAGTTGAAATGAAATTTGGATTTATAGAGGCACCCTTGAGCGAAGGCGACCTGAAAACCAGTGACCATGACCGCGATAGCGCCGGGTTGCGCTATGTCTATGCAGTGGTGTCGCGCCGCGCGGGCGGCGTGTCCATCGGCATCAATCTCAATCCCAACAACGCCTGCAACTGGCGCTGCATTTATTGCCAGGTGCCGAACCTCAAGCTCGGCACGGCACCGCCGCTTGACCTCGCATTGCTGGAACACGAACTGCGCGGCTTCCTGCATGAACTGCTGCACGGCGATTTCATGCAGCGCCGTGTGCCGGAAGGAATGCGTCGCATCAATGACATCGCGCTGTCCGGCAACGGTGAACCGACCAGCGCCGGGGAATTCGCGCAGGTCGTCGAGCTCATCGCCAAACTGAAGCAGGAACTGGCACTGCCCGCCGGCATCAAGCTGGTTCTGATCACCAACGGCAGCCTGGTCTACCGTGAAAACGTGCAGCACGGGCTGCGCCGCATGGCGCAACTCAACGGCGAAGTGTGGTTCAAGCTGGACCGCGCCAGCGAAGCGGGCATGCAGCGCATCAACAACACGCAGATCAGCATGGCCAGGGTGCGCGAGAATCTCGCCACAGCCGTCGCGCTGTGCCCCACCTGGCTGCAAACCTGCTGGTTCGCGCTGGATGGCGAGCCTCCGGGCCGTGCCGAGGAAGACGCCTACCTGGATTTTCTCGCGGGGCTGCTGCGCGACGGCATCAAGCCGCAGGGCGTGCTGCTTTACGGCCTGGCGCGCCCCTCGCTTCAGCCGGAAGCGCCGCGCCTGGCTGCACTCCCGGCGCAGCAGATGGAGGCATTTGCCGCGCGCATTCGCGCGCTGGGCATGGAAACAAGGGTGACGCTTTAATAATAGCGGCTTACAAAATCGTCCAGATTACCACCAGACAAAAAACGGAAATCTCAAAAAACCACAACACCTTGTCAGTCACGGTGCCACTGGCCACGAGCGCAATGAGCAGGCTGCCAAAACACGCCGCGACACTGGCCATGATCTTTTTTTCCCTGCTCATCCTGTTTTCTTCGCTCATCTTTATCACACCGGAATTTTAGCCATTAGATCATGAATTGCTGAGGGCGAGCGCCCGGCAAAGCGCCCCACAAAAGAATAGCGAACCAGGCATCACGCCCTGATTCATTGTATTGGAGGCGGGGGTCGGAATCGAACCGGCGTCTACGGATTTGCAATCCGCTGCATAACCATTTTGCTACCCCGCCGTGCTGAAAATTACCGGGAGCGAAAAATTAAGGGAAAGCAGGCGCTTTCCCATAAAATTTGGAGCGGGAAACGAGACTCGAACTCGCGACCTATACCTTGGCAAGGTATCGCTCTACCAACTGAGCTATTCCCGCAAAAACGAAGTCCGCATTATAGGGGTATTCAAAGCAGTGTCAAGAAAAACGCGGTGCAGCCGCCCGATGCAAACACCCATGTTTCCGCCACCGTGGCGGGCATCCCTGTATAATGCGCCGCTGCGCGACAAGCCCCAGCGGCCCGCGCGTTTCGACATTGTCCCATCTTGCCCGGGTGGTGAAATTGGTAGACACAACGGACTTAAAATCCGTCGCTTGGGTAAAACCAGCGTACCGGTTCGATTCCGGTTCCGGGCACCAATTCTGCTGACTGATGCTGAGCAAACTCAACCCCACACAACGCCAAGCGGTGAAGTATCTTGACGGCCCCCTGCTGGTGCTCGCCGGTGCGGGCAGCGGCAAGACGCGCGTCATCACCCACAAGCTGGCCTATCTGATCGAGGAATGCGGCTATGCGCCGCGCAACATCGCCGCCATCACCTTCACCAACAGAGCCGCGAACGAGATGCGCGAACGCGTGGGCAAACTGCTGGCCGGACGCGATGCCAAAGAATTGACCGTCAGCACCTTCCACGCGCTGGGCATGCAAATCCTGCGCGCGGAAGCCGGCCTGCTCGGCTACAAAAAACAGTTCTCCATTTTTGACAGCGCGGATACGGCGAAAATCATCGGCGAGCTGATGGGCGCGCCTGACAAGCAGGAAATTCGCAGCG
>JAGWMH010000275.1 GCA_028871775.1 Betaproteobacteria bacterium | reverse complement strand
CCATCCCAGCCATCGGCCGTCCGGCGAACACTGGCAGCGCTGTGCCGGACAATAACAACCCAATTATCCAAATCGGCTTTTTCATTGCATTCTCCTTTTCATCGCATTAAAAAACACTGCCCGCCTACTTGAATGCTCCCTTCCAGCGCGGAACAAAAGCTGGTGTGGCCGCCATGTAGCGCCGGTACTGATCGCCGAACTCCGCCAGCGCTTCCTGTTCTTCGCGGTGTGCCAGCCGCACATACATCCATACCAATACCGGGAACATCAGCAGTGTCAAAATGGTCGGCCACTGCAACAGGAAGCCGAACATGATGAGTGCGAAAGCATCGTACTGGGGATGGCGAACCTTGGCGTAAGGCCCCGTGGTTGCCAGGCCATGCCTGCGCTGTGCCTGGTAAAGCACTTTCCACGCTGATGAAAGCAGGATGAACCCGCCGCCGATGCACACAAAACTCAGCAGGTGCAATGGGTCAGTGTGCGGGTTGCCTTTCCAGCCGAACAGGGTATGCCACAGGTGCCCGGCATCATGCGACATGAAATCAACGCCGGGATAGCTGCTGCCCAGCCAGCCGGATAGCAGGTATATCGTCAGCGGGAAACCATACATCTCGGCGAACAGTGCCACGATGAAGGCGGAAAACGCACCGAACGAGCGCCAGTCGCGCGGTGTTTCCGGCTTGGTGAAACTGAACGCGAAAATGATGAACACCGCAGAGTTGATGACACCCAGCGGTCCCTGGAAAGATGCTGTGTTTCGTGCTGATCATGCATGACATCATCCTTAAAGTGAAACACGGCGCAGCCGCAGCGCATTGGTAATCACCGACACCGAGCTGAAACTCATCGCCGCTGCCGCGATAATAGGCGAGAGCAGCAGCCCGAAGAACGGGTACAGCACGCCCGCCGCAATGGGGATGCCGAGCACGTTGTAGACGAAAGCGAAGAATAAATTTTGCCGGATGTTGCGCATGGTGGCACGGCTCAGACGCACTGCGCGCACGATGCCGCGCAGGTCGCCCTTGACCAGGGTGACGCCCGCACTTTCCATTGCCACGTCTGTGCCGGTGCCCATGGCGATACCGACCTGCGCCTGTGCCAGCGCCGGGGCGTCGTTGATGCCGTCGCCCGCCATCGCCACGAAGCGGCCCTGTGCTTGCAGTTGCTTGACGATGGCAGCCTTCTGCTCGGGCAGCACTTCCGCCTCTACCTGGTCTATGCCCAGCTTGCGCGCCACCGCTTGCGCCGTGGTGCGGTTGTCGCCGGTCAACATGATCACCCGCACGCCTTCATCATGCAATGCGCGGATCGCATCCGGTGTGGAGGCCTTGACCGGGTCGGCCACGCCGATCAGCCCCGCAGCCTTGCCGGCTATCGCCAGCAGCATCACCGTCTGACCGTCGCCGCGCAACGCATCGGCGCGTGCAGGCAATTCGCCTGAGTCAATCTGCAATTCTTCGAACAGCTTGAGGTTGCCCAGCGCGACCGCGCGACCCTCAACCGTTCCCGCCACGCCCTTGCCGGTGTACGAGCGGAAGCCGCTAACTGCCGCAAACACCAGGGATTTTTCCTGTGCGCCGCTGACGATGGCCGCGGCCAGCGGATGCTCGCTGGCGCGCTCCAGGCTGGCGCCCAGCCGCAGCACTTCGCTTTCATCGAACCCGGCGACAGCAAGCACCGACATCAGCCTGGGCTTGCCTTCGGTCAGCGTGCCGGTCTTGTCCACCACCAGCGTGTTCACCTTTTCCATGGTTTCCAGCGCCTCGGCATTCTTGATCAGCACGCCGGCCAACGCACCGCGCCCGGTGCCGACCATGATGGACATCGGCGTGGCCAGCCCCAGCGCACACGGGCAGGCGATGATCAGCACCGCCACCGCGTTGACGATGGCGTGCGCCAGGCGCGGCTCCGGCCCAAAGACTCCCCATACCGCCAGCGTAGCGAAGGCGACCAGCACCACCGCCGGAACGAAATAGCCGGAAGCCACATCGGCCAGGCGCTGGATGGGCGCGCGGCTGCGCTGCGCCTCGCTCACCATGTGCACGATCTGCGCGAGCAGCGTGTCGGAACCGACGCGCTCGGCGCGCATCAACAGGCTGCCCGTGCCGTTCACCGTGGCGCCGATCAGCCGCGCACCCGCAGTCTTTTCCACGGGTATGGATTCGCCGGTGACCATGGATTCGTCCAGCGCGCTCGCGCCTTCGAGCACCACGCCGTCCACCGGCACCTTCTCGCCGGGGCGCACGCGCAGCACATCGCCCGGCTGCACCTGTTCCAGCGGAATGTCTTCCTCGTTGCCGTTAGGATGCACGATGCGCGCGGTTTTGGGTGCCAAGCCGAGCAGCAGCTTGATCGCGGCACTGGTCTGGCTGCGCGCCCTTAATTCCATCACCTGCCCCAGCAGCACCAGCGCCATGATCACCGCGGCAGCCTCGAAATACACCGGCACCGCGCCCATCATGCTGCGCATTGCGGGCGGAAATATACCGGGCAGCAGCATTGCCACCACGCTGTAGCTCCAGGCCACGCCTACACCGAGTGCGATCAGGCTGAACATGTTGAGGCTGCGGTTGACCACGGAGGCCCAGCCGCGCTGGAAGATCGGCCAGCCGCCCCACAGCACCGCCGGGGTCGC
>JAGWMH010000274.1 GCA_028871775.1 Betaproteobacteria bacterium | reverse complement strand
TCATTTGCTGGCCGAAAACAGACATCTGGTTGGCAGGGCTGAATACATGACGCCATTCCCCATTGAGTCCAACATTGTCATAGTAGCGAACACTGCCCAAGGTATAATCCCCATCCACCAACCCAAGCTTCAGGCTGTCCTGCTTGCCCAAGACGAATATTCCGCCGACGTTCCCATTCAGATTGATGGTGTCAAATTGGGTCATGGCCATGTTGCCGCGCTGGCGCACGTCTGCGCCTGCATAGAGCGCCACGGTCTCGTTCACCGGATGAAGTACATTCACCCCCCCGCTCCACCCTAGGTAATCGTCTGCACTTTTAAGGCTGGTTTGATTCAGGGTAAACACCAGGTTGCCCAAGGCAGGCACTGCAACCAGTCCCTGTGAGGTGGCGGCGTTAACGTTGGAATCGTGGCCGGCTGTACCTTCCAGGTAGCCGGTGATCCGGTTATCCTTGGCATGCATCTGCGATTCAATCGCGGCCAAATACTTCTGGATGGTGGCACGCGCCATATCCGGTGGATTGGCCTTGAGCACAGTCTCAAATTCTGTCTTGGCGCGCGGTAGGTCGCCGAGTTGGTAATAGGCACGCGCCATGTCCAGACGTGCGCCAGCAAAGTTTGGATCTACCGCCAGCACGCGCTCAAAGGCCAGCGTCGCCTTGTCCGGCTTGCCACTGTCCAGCGCGGCAATGCCAAGCAGGTAGTCGAAACGCACTTCACCGGAACGCTCAAACTCCATCGGTTCCAGCAGGTCATAAGCTTCGCCGGGTTTCCCTGCTTTGACCAATGCATCAGCATCCTGCAGGAGTTTTTCTTGTGCAGCTACTTCTGCATCGCGCTGAGCCTTGGCCTCTGCCTTGGCCTCTGCCTCGGCCTTCAGCCTGGCTTCCTGTTCAGCTTCCGCTTTTGATTTGGCCTCGGCTTCGGCTTTCAATCTGGCTTCGGCTTCAGCGCGTGCTTCCGCCTCACGCTGCGCCTGAACGGCCAGTGCATCCGGCTTGACGGATTTCTTCCTGACTGGCTTGGATTTGGACTTCTTTACCGGCACCCTGGCTTCGCCGCCAGCGCTCTGATCCGCGGCTTCCTGCGCATACACGCCACTTGCCGCCAACATCAATCCGGCAAATACCCAATATGACGATTTTGCAAATTTCATGACGTCCACCCTAGATATTGTATTTATTCTGACGCACAGTATCCTCCCCACTTTTTCAGTAGTCAACTGGCAAAAACGCTAGTCATATCAGCCCTGTTTCCGCGAACGGCAGGCACCCAGCCGCTGCCCTAAGCGAGACGGCAAGGCACGCTGACAGCCTAAAGTTTGCCTGAAAAACTATGCTGCCTGAGCGGGGATATTGTCGCGCTGGGCGATGATGCGGTTGCGCTCGTCCACATAGACGAGTTGGGGATGGAATTTCTGCAATTCCAGTTCGGAATACATCGCATAGGTGGCGATGATCAGGATGTCGCCCGGATTGGCCTTGTGCGCCGCCGCGCCGTTCACCGAAATGACGCCGGAGCCGCGTTGCGCGCGGATGGCATAAGTGGTGAAACGTTCGCCGTTGGTGACGTTGTAGATGTCGATCTGCTGATACTCCTTGATATCCGCGGCATCCAGCAAATTGTCGTCTATCGCGCACGAGCCTTCATAATGCAGCTCCGAGCGCGTCACGCGCACACGGTGCAATTTGGATTTGAGCATGATACGTTGCATTAAGTCATTCTCCCGAAACTGAGGCGCGCATTATATACAAACTTCGAGGTTGTCAATCAGCCTTGTCTGTCCCAACCGCGCCGCCGCCAGAATTACCAGATCGCGCGCGCCGCTTTCCGGTTGCATCAAGGTGGCCTGGGCGCGCACCGCCACATAATCTACCTGCCAGCCGCGCGCAGTGAGCGCTTCCGCAGCCTGCCGCTCCAGTTTGGCGTAATCCGTTACGCCATCCAGCATGGCCTGCCGCGTACTCACCAGCATTTGATACAAAAAACCCGCTTCGGTTCGCTCGGCAGCGCTCAAATACTGGTTGCGTGAGCTGAGCGCCAACCCGTCCGGCGCACGCACGGTTTCGCCGCCGATGATTTCAACCGGCAAATTCAACTGCGCCGCCACTTGGCGCACTACGTACAATTGCTGGTAGTCCTTCTTGCCGAACACCGCCACTTGCGGCTGCACGATGTTGAACAGCTTCAGCACCACCGTCGCCACGCCGCGAAAATGGCCGGGGCGGAACGCACCGCATAACTCGTTGGCAAGAGGGGGCTCCACGGTCACCTGCTGCGGCTGCGGGTACAGCTCGCGCTCGGTTGGCGCAAAAAATACGTCAGCCAAGCCTTCCAGCTTGTCGCAATCCGCCTGCAAGGTGCGCGGATACTTGGAAAAATCCTCGTTTGCACCGAACTGCAAGGGGTTGACGAAAATGCTCACCACTACGCACTGCCCATGCTGGCGCGCGATGCGCACCAGATCGAGATGCCCCTGGTGCAGGTTGCCCATGGTCGGCACGAAGGCAATGCCGGCTACGCCGCGCAAGCGCTGGCGCAATTCGGCAACGGTGGAAATAATTTGCATCAGGGAGCCTCTAAAAATTCAGAGTTCGCCCAAATGCAAGGCGCGGAAAAAATTTCGCAGCGCCGCATAT
>JAGWMH010000273.1 GCA_028871775.1 Betaproteobacteria bacterium | reverse complement strand
GTCCATGGCTTATGTGGTCAATGCCGTGGCCGCCTGGTATCTGCTGGGCGAAGCCTTCAATCCGACCAAGCTGGCCGGCATGGGCGTGATCATCCTGGGCGTCATCATCATTTCAAGAGCTTAATCAGAGGTTGCAAGCATGTCCGAATTCTTACCGTTCACCAGACCCTATATCGACGAAACGGCCATCGCGGCGGTGTGCGATGTGCTGCGTTCCGGCTGGGTCACCAGCGGCCCCAAGGTGCTGGAGTTCGAGAAACAGCTCTCCGCCTATTTCGGCGGGCGTCCGGTGCGCACCTTCAACTCCGGCACCTGCACGATGGAGATCGCGCTGCGCATTGCGGGCATCGGGCCGGGCGACGAAGTCATCACCACGCCGATTTCCTGGGTGGCAACCGCGAATGTGATTCTTGAAGTGGGCGCGACGCCGGTATTTGCCGACATTGATCCCGTCACGCGCAACATTGATCTGGACAAAGTCGAAGCCGCCATTACCCCGCGCACCAAGGCCATCATCCCGGTATATCTGGCGGGGATGCCGGTGGATATGGACAAACTGTATGCGATAGCTAACAAGCACAAACTGCGCGTGGTGGAAGATGCGGCACAGGCGATGGGATCGAACTGGAAGGGAAAACCGATAGGCTCCTTCGGTGATTTCGTCTCGTTCAGTTTTCAGGCTAACAAAAATATCACCACCTCCGAAGGCGGCTGCCTGGTGTTGAACAATGAAGAAGAAGCAAAGCTCGCGGAGAAATATCGGCTACAAGGCGTCACTCGCAGCGGCTGGGATGGCATCGAGGTGGACGTGCTGGGCGGCAAGTACAACATGACCGACGTCGCCGCCGCGATCGGCCTCGGGCAGTTCGTGCAATTGGACGCCATCACCGCGCAGCGGCGCAAACTGGCCAAACATTATTTCAAGGTGCTGGGCGCAGACTTCGAGGTACAGACCGGCGCGCAACTGCCGCAGGAGGATTACGAGAGCACCAACTGGCACCTGTTCCAGATCGTGCTGCCGGAACGCATCACGCGCGCCGACTTCATGGCGCAGATGAAGGAGCGATACAACATCGGTGTCGGCTACCACTACGCGCCGATCCACCTGTTCAAGCTGTACCGCGACCTGGGTTTCAGGGAAGGCATGTTCCCGGTCGCCGAGTGCGTCGGCAAGCAGATCGTCTCGTTGCCGATGTTCTATGCGATGAACGAGGCGGATGTCGAACGCACCTGCGCGGCGATGTGCGAGGTGCTGGCACTGCCACCTAATTTACGCTAGGTTGCTCAACATGGCATCCATGTCCGATTTCTGGATAGAACACAAGACTCGGCTGCGCAGTTACATTGCCAAACGTGTGCGAGAGCGTGACGCTGTTGATGACATCCTCCAAGATGTGTTCCTCAAGGCTCACGCAAGCCTGCATACGGTTAAATCTCACGGCAGCCTTACAGCCTGGTTGTACCGAATTGCCGCGAACGCCATAGCAGATCACTACCGGGGGCGAAAGCCATCGGAAGAAATATCTGACGAATTGGCCGCGCCCGAGCCGGAACCGGATTACATCGCCGAACTGTCCTCATGCCTCCAGCCGCTGATCGCCGATTTGCCTGAGACCTACCGGCTACCCCTTGTATTGTCGGAGATTGAAGGATTGACACAGAAAGAGGTGGCGACCCGATTGGGGCTTTCCCTTTCTGGCGCAAAATCGAGGGTGCAGCGTGGCCGCGAGAAATTGCGCCAGCGTCTGTTCGAGTGTTGCGACATCGAGACCGGACGGAGCGGCATCATTGGCTATGAGATCCGCGACAAAAAGCGCGGTTGCGGGTGTGGCTGACGCAATTGTTTGCGTCCTTTTCGCACAATCTCCGTCTATATGGGCACGGGGCAATAAGCACCGCAACCATTAAAGAACGGAATGAACCCATGAACGACATAAAACACGACGAAATTCGCCAGGCAGTGCGCCAGCAATATGGTTCCATAGCGGAAAGCGGGGGCTGCGGTTGCGGTCCCGCCTGTTGCGGATCAACGACAGACGCCGCTGACGCTGGCACGCTTTCACAGGCGCTGGGGTACTCTGAAAACGAAACTGCCGTTGTACCCGAAGGTTCCAACATGGGCTTGGGCTGCGGTAACCCGCAGGCCATCACCAATTTGAAGGTTGGTGAAACCGTGCTCGACCTTGGTAGTGGCGGTGGATTCGATTGTTTCCTCGCAGCGAGGCAGGTCGGTGACACAGGCCGCGTAATCGGCGTTGACATGACGCCAGTGATGGTTTCAAAGGCGCGAGCCAACGCGGAGAAGGGTGGTTATCGAAACGTCGAATTCCGGCTTGGCGAGATTGAAAACCTGCCGGTAGCCGACGGAACGGTGGATGCGATTATTTCCAATTGCGTGATCAGCTTGTCGCCGACCAAACATCGCGTATTCGCTGAATCCTACCGAGCCTTGAAGCCCGGTGGTCGGCTGGCTATCTCGGATATCGTCGCTTTTGCCGAATTGCCCGAGGAAATCCGGCAGGATATGGCTCTCTTCACGGGCTGCATGGCGGGCGCGTCGTTGGTTACCGAGGTTGAAGAAATGTTGAGAGCAAGCGGTTTCCAGCAGATTCGCGTTATGCCAAAAGACGAAAGCAAGGCATT
>JAGWMH010000272.1 GCA_028871775.1 Betaproteobacteria bacterium | reverse complement strand
GCCCTGATCAATTACACCCGTACCGGTTCGCTGTGGCCGATGACTTTCGGCCTGGCATGCTGCGCCGTGGAGATGATGCAGGCCGGCGCTTCGCGTTATGACCTGGACCGCTTCGGCGTAGTGTTCCGCCCCAGCCCGCGCCAGTCCGACGTGATGATCGTGGCCGGCACGCTGTGCAACAAGATGGCGCCCGCGTTGCGCAAGGTGTACGACCAGATGGCCGAGCCGCGCTGGGTGATCTCGATGGGCTCCTGCGCCAATGGCGGCGGTTACTACCATTATTCCTATTCGGTGGTGCGCGGCTGCGACCGCATCGTGCCGGTGGATGTGTATGTGCCGGGTTGCCCGCCGACCGCCGAGGCGCTGCTGTATGGCATCATCCAGCTGCAGAACAAGATCAAACGAACCAATACCATTGCGCGTTAGGTGAACATGGCTGCTGATTTGAGCGTATTGCATGACAATTTGACCAGGCTGCTCGGCAGCAGGATGGTGAGCCTGGAGCAAAGGCTGGGCGAGTTGACCCTGACAGTGCCCGCCGCCGGTATGCTGGAAGTGATGACCCGTTTGCGCGATGACGTGAACTTGCGCTTCGAGCAGATGACCGATTTGTGCGGCATGGATTACTCCACTTATGGCAGCGATGTTTCCGAGAGAGGCGTCTACCTCGAATCCGATGATGCGCCAAAGGTTTTTCCTTTCCGCTTTGCGGTGGTGTACCAGTTGCTGTCGGTGATGCACAACATGCGCTTGCGCGTGCGCGTATTCGCCGAGGATGACGATCTGCCCGTGCTGGATTCCGTCGCGGATATCTGGCCATGCGCCAACTGGTACGAGCGCGAGGCATTCGACTTTTATGGCATCGTGTTCAGCGGACACCCGGATTTGCGCCGCCTGCTCACCGATTACGGTTTTGTCGGCAACCCGTTCCGCAAGGATTTCCCGCTTTCCGGCCATGTCGAGATGCGCTATGACCCCGAGCAGAAGCGTGTGATCTACCAGCCGGTGACAGTGGAGCCGCGCGAGGTGACGCCGCGCATCGTTCGCGAAGAACATTACGGCCGAATGAGGTAGGGGCGTTAGCGATGGCTGAAATTAAGAATTACACAATGAACTTTGGGCCGCAGCACCCGGCGGCGCATGGCGTGCTGCGCCTGGTGCTGGAACTGGACGGCGAGGTGATCGAGCGCGCCGATCCGCATATCGGCCTGCTGCACCGCGCCACCGAGAAGCTGGCCGAGCACAAGACCTTCCTGCAATCCGTCCCCTACATGGATCGCCTGGATTACGTGTCGATGATGAGCAACGAGCACGCCTACGTGATGGCGATCGAGAAACTGCTCGGCCTCGAAGTACCGCTGCGCGCGCAATACATCCGCGTGATGTTCGACGAAGTGACCCGCATCCTCAATCACTTGCTGTGGCTGGGCGCGCATGGGCTGGATATTGGCGCGATGACCGTGTTCCTGTATGCGTTCCGCGAGCGCGAAGACCTGATGGATTGTTACGAGGCCGTGTCCGGCGCGCGCATGCACGCGGCGTATTACCGCCCGGGCGGCGTGTACCGCGACCTGCCGGATACCATGCCGCAGTACCGGGCTTCCAAAATACACAATGCCGCCAGAGTCAAGGAAATGAATGAGAACCGCCAGGGGTCGCTGCTCGACTTCCTGGAAGACTTCACCAGGCGTTTTCCCACCTATGTGGACGAATACGAAACCCTGCTGACCGACAACCGCATCTGGAAGCAGCGCACCGTCGGCATCGGCGTGGTATCGCCGGAACGCGCGCTGGCGCTGGGTTTCACCGGCCCGATGCTGCGCGGCTCGGGTGTGGCGTGGGACTTGCGCAAGAAACAGCCCTATGAAGTGTACGACCGCATGGATTTCGATATTCCGGTCGGCGTCACGGGTGATTGCTATGACCGCTACCTGGTGCGCATGGAAGAAATGAGACAAAGCAACCGCATCATCAAACAGTGCATAGACTGGCTGCGCAACAATCAGGGCCCGGTAATGACCGGCAACCTGAAGGTGGCGCCACCCAGGCGTGAAGCGATGAAGCAGAACATGGAAGAGCTGATCCACCATTTCAAACTGTTCAGCGAGGGCATGCACGTGCCGCCCGGCGAGGCTTATGCCGCGGTCGAGCATCCCAAGGGCGAGTTCGGCATCTATCTGGTTTCCGATGGCGCGAACAAGCCTTATCGCATGAAGATCCGTGCACCGGGATTTGCGCACCTGGCGGCGCTGGATGAAATGTCGCGCGGGCACATGATCGCCGACATGGTGGCGATTATCGGGACGCAAGATATCGTATTTGGGGAAATAGACCGCTGATGAACACCCCCGTAAATTCGTTTTTCGGGCGAATCGCGGCGTCGCGTGCTCGCTCATTCCTCGCCTACCAAACACGGTATGTCTCGTCATTCGCTGCGCGGCTCCTTGCGCTTCATCCCGGAAAATGAATTTCCAGTTCCGTAGGGTGCAATACGCGTAGCGCATTGCGCCGAATGACCGATACATACGGCGCAATGCCCGTTGGTTAGTGCGTGGCTATTGCCACTTTATCGGCTTTACAACCACGGTTACCCCTTGCGGATACGCGCCCTACACTCGCTGATTTAACGTGTAGGTGAAGGGCTGCAGGAAC
>JAGWMH010000018.1 GCA_028871775.1 Betaproteobacteria bacterium | reverse complement strand
GAGTACACCATCACCAGGCCGATGGACAGCAGCGCGAGCACGATCCACGCCAGCATCTCGTCATATTCCGCCAACGTCGGGCGGGGAGCGCTCAGGCCTGCGATGTGCATGCCGCCCCCGTTTGTAGTTTATGCACTGCTCCGACGAACACCTCGGCGCGGTGCGCATAGTTGCGGAACATGTCGAAGCTGGCGCAGGCCGGCGACAGCAGCACAGCATCGCCCGGCTGCGCCAGCGCGGCGCCTTGCCGCACCGCATCAGCCATGTCGCGGGCGCGCACCAGCGGCACGCCGCAATTCTCCAGCGCTGCCGCGACCCTGTCCGCATCGCGCCCGATCAGCACCACGGCGCGCGCATGTTGCGCCACCACCGGGTTGAGCGGCGTGAAATCCTGTCCCTTGCCGTCTCCGCCCGCAATCAGCACCGCAGGCCGCCCCAGGCCTTGCAGTGCGGCCACGGTAGCGCCGACATTGGTGCCCTTGGAATCGTCGTAGTAGATCACGCCGTTGATTTCCGCGACGGGCTCCACGCGGTGCGGAAGGCCCTTGAAAGCGCGCAACGCATCCAGCAAGGGAGCAAGCGGCAATCCGATGGCGCGGCACAGCGCCAGCGCAGCCAGCGCGTTCGCCACATTGTGCAACCCGGCAACCTGCAATTCATGGGTATTCAGTACGCGCTGCCGCCCCTGGGTCAGCCAGATGTCGTTGCCGCTGCGCTCCATGCCCCAGTCATCCCCGCTGGGCGGTTCATTCAAACCAAAAGTCAGATGTTTGCGCCCCTGCAATGTCATGCCCAGGCTGCGCGCATCGTCGCGGTTGAGCACCTGCACTCCTGCGCCCCGGAAAATGCGCGCCTTGGCGGCCGCGTAGGCACCCATATCGGCATAACGGTCGAGATGGTCTTCGCTGACATTCAGCACCGTGGCCGCATCGGCATTCAGGGAGCAGGTCGTTTCCAGCTGGAAACTGGATAGCTCCAGCACCCACACATCCGGCTGCCGCCCATTGCGTTGCAGCACCGCATCCAGCACCGCGGGCGAAATATTGCCGGCCACTGCCGTGTCCAGTCCCGCCGCACGGCACATCGCACCGGCCATGCTGGTCACCGTGGTCTTGCCGTTGGCACCGGTGATGGCGATAATCTTTGATTTGGAGTCGCTAGTCGCCAGTTGTTGGGCGAACAGTTCGATATCGCCCACCACCGGGATGCCGCGCGCCACGGCGCGTGCCACAAACGGGTCGGCCAGCGGCACACCGGGGCTGATGGCAATCAGTTCGATATTGTTGAGCAATTCATCGCGGAATGCGCCGCAATGAATCTCAATCTGCGGCAACTGTGTGCGCAGCGTGTCGAGAGCGGGTGGCAATTCGCGGCTGTCGGCGGCGCACACATGCGCACCCTGCGCCACCAGCCAGCGCGCGAGCGACAAACCGGTCTCGCCGAGACCGAGTACCAGCACTTTTTTGTCAGCCAATTTCCTCACTGCGTCTCCAGAGCTTGTAGCTCGTAGCCTGTAGCTGGTAACCGATTAAGATGCGCGCTTCGTGCGCGGCATTTAAAGGCTACAAACTACCCGCTACCAGCTACTCGCTATTACCTCAACTTTAGGGTCGCGAGGCCCAATAAGACCAGCAACATCGTGATGATCCAGAAGCGCACCACTACCTGCGTTTCCTTCCAGCCTTTCTGCTCGAAGTGGTGGTGCAGCGGCGCCATCAGCAGGATGCGCCTACCTTTCCCATAAACTTTTTTGGTGTACTTGAAATACGACACCTGCAGCATCACCGAAACCGCCTCGACCACAAACACGCCACCCATGATGAACAGCACCAGTTCCTGGCGCACGATCACGGCCACCACGCCCAGCGCCGCACCCAGCGCCAGCGCGCCCACGTCGCCCATGAACACTTCCGCCGGATAGGCGTTGAACCACAGGAAGGCCAGCCCCGCTCCGGCGATTGCACCGCAGAACACTGCCAGTTCGCCCGCGCCCGGAACGTGCGGGATGCCGAGGTATTTGGCGAACACCGCGTGCCCCGCGACATAGGCAAAGATGGCCAGTGCGCTGCTCACCATCACGGTGGGCATGATCGCCAGGCCGTCCAGGCCATCGGTCAGATTCACCGCGTTGCTGCTGCCGACGATGACCAGATAGGTCAGCACGATAAAGCTGAATGCCGTCAACGGAAACACCAGATACTTGAAGAACGGCACGATGAGCTCGGTATGCGCCGGCAGGCTGGAATGCCGCCACAGGTACACCGCGACAATCAATGCAATGATGGACTGCCAGGACATCTTTGCTTTGGCCGACAGCCCTTTGGGATTGCGGTGCACCACCTTGCGGTAATCATCCACCCAGCCGATGGCGCCGAAACCCAGGGTGGAAAGCAGCGCCACCCACACATAGGGATTGGTGAGGTCGCCCCACAGCAGCGTGGTGATGGCCACCGAAGTGAGGATCAGCGCGCCGCCCATGGTTGGCGTGCCGGCCTTGACCAGATGGGTCTGCGGGCCGTCGTCGCGCACCGCCTGGCCGATCTTGTAGGCAGTCAGCTTGCGGATCATCATCGGCCCCACCATGAAGGAAATGAACAGCGCGGTCATCGCGGCCAGCACTGCGCGCAGCGTGATGTAGCCGAATACGTTGAACGTCCTGATGTCCTGCGCCAGCCATTGCGTTAGTGCGAGCAGCATGTTCCCTCCTGTCCTGTGCAATAACGCACCACCCGCTCCATGCGCATGAAACGCGAGCCCTTCACCAGCACCGTGCTGCCTGCGCCCAGATCCTTGTCCAGCGCGGCGAGCAGATCCTCGATGCGTTCAAAATGGCGCGCGCCCGCGCCGAATTCATGCACCGTATGCGCGGTCAATTCCCCCAGTGCCAGCAACTCGTTCACCCCCAGGCGGCGTGCTTCCGCGCCGATTTCGTTGTGCAGGCGCACCGCAGCGGCTCCCAGTTCCCCCATGTCGCCCAGCACCAGGATTTTTCTGCCGGAAGCCTGCGCCAGCACCTTGAGCGCGGCATGCACCGAGGCAGGGTTGGCGTTGTAGCTGTCGTCGATCAGCACCGCGCCGTGCAATGCCACCTTGCGTTGCAAGCGGCTGCCCACGCCGGAAAATTTTTCCAGGCCGGCAGCGATGTCATGCAAGGGTATGTGCAAAGCCAGGGCCGCGGCGGTGGCAGCCAGCGCATTGCGCACGTTGTGTACCCCCGGTACCTGCAAATTTGCGCTGAAGCCGCCCTGCGGCGTGCTTGCTTCGATGTGCGCGCCATGTCCCTGCGGCAGCCATTGCGCATGGACTGCCACATGGCGTTCCATGCCGAATTCGATTACCGCATGGGCACCCGCCAGTTTGCGCCACAGCGGCGCATGGGCATCATCGGCGTTGATCACGGCGATGCCGTTTTCCGGCAAACCCGCAAAAATCTCTCCCTTGGCGCGCGCCACCGCCTCCACCGAACCGAGCCCGGCCAGGTGCGCGCTGCCTGCATTGTTTATGATGGCCACGTCCGGCCGCGCCAGGTGCGTCAGGTAATCGATCTCGCCGGGGTGGTTCATGCCCATCTCGATCACCGCATAGCGGTGTGCGGCGCGCAGCTTCAGCAGCATCAGCGGCATGCCGATGTCGTTGTTGAGGTTGCCTTGTGTTGCCAGCACGGCATCCGTGCTGCCTGCCGCGGTGCGCAATATGCTTGCCAGCATTTCCTTCACCGTGGTCTTGCCGTTGCTGCCGGTCACTGCCACCAGCGGAATGGCGAACTGCTCACGCCAGTGCGCTGCCAGGCGCCCCAGTGCGAGACGCGTATCCTCTACCAGCAACAGCGGGCACGGCGACTCGGCCCCGCGATAACTTGCCGCATTGATCAGCGCGGCCACCGCACCGCTTTGCGCGGCCCCGGCGACGAACTCGCTGCCATCAAAATTTTCCCCTCGCAGCGCAACGAACAAATCGCCGGGAACTATTGTGCGGCTGTCCCTGGACACGGTGGTAAACAACACGTCCCGGCTCCTGCCCTGAGCGCCGTCGAAGGGGATCAATCTGCCGCCCAGCACCTGCGCGGCTTGCGACAGCAGCATCATGCTTTGCTACCCCGGCTGTCCCGAGCCTGTCGAAGGTTCCACGATGCCAGCGCACGCTGCGCTACCTCGACATCGCTGAATGGATATTTCACGCCATTGATTTCCTGATAATCCTCATGCCCCTTGCCCGCCACCAGCACGGTGTCCGCCGCCTGCGCATTGCTGATGGCCAGTTCAATCGCCAGTGCACGGTCTTCAATGATTTGATAATCCTGCCCGCTCATGCCAGTCACGATGGCGCTGATAATGTCGTGCGGCTCCTCATTGCGCGGGTTGTCGCTGGTAACGATGCAGCTATCCGCCAATTTCGCCGCAACGGTGCCCATCATCGGGCGCTTGCCGCGGTCGCGGTCGCCGCCGCAACCGAACACGCAAATCAGTTTGCCGCTGCTGGCTGCAGCCACTTCGCGCAAGGCCTGCAACACTTTTTCCAGTGCATCCGGTGTATGTGCATAATCCACCACCACAGCGGGTCGCCCGTCGCCACCAAGCGCCTGCATGCGCCCCGGCACCGCCTGCACCCGCGCCAGTTCGCGCAGCGCATCGGCCAGCGCTATCCCGCTCACCAGCAACACCGCCAGCACCCCGAGCAGATTGGCGGCATTGAAGCGCCCAAGCAATTTGCTATGCAGCGTTCCGCCGCCCCAGCTCGAGTGCACTTGCAGGCTGAGTCCTTGCGCATCCATGCGCAACTCGCCGCCATATACCATGCGCAGGCCGAGACGCTCAGCCGCCGCCAGCGCGGCATCGTCCAAGCCATACCCCACCACTTCCACTTCCGCATCCTGCTGCGGGAGGACGGCGGCAGAGCCGCCCTCCCGCCGGCGCCCCTGTTGCAGGTGCAACTGTTCGGCGAGCTCGGCGCCGAACGCGTCATCCAGATTGAGCACGGCATAGCCGAGTTGCTGCCAGCCGAATAAACGGCGTTTGGCTGACGCATAACTATGCATGTCGCCGTGATAGTCGAGGTGGTCGCGGCTGAGATTGGTGAGCAGCGCCACGTCATACTTCACGCCGTTTACGCGCCCCTGCTCCAGCGCATGGGAGGATACTTCCATCGCCACGGCCTGCGCACCCTGTGCCAGGTAGCCCGCCAGCAACCCGTGCAAGCGGATGGCGTCGGGCGTGGTGTTCAGCGTCGGCTGTAAATTGCCCTGGAAACCGTTGCCCAAGGTGCCCACCAGTGCGGTTTTCCTGCCCAGCGCACTGAATGATTGGGCGATCCAGTGGCTGCACGAAGTCTTGCCGTTGGTGCCGGTGATTCCAACCATCCACATTCTTCCGGATGGATTGCCATAAACATGGTCGGCAATTTCCCCCGCATGGTGGCGCAAATCGGCGACCGCCAGATTGGGAATCTGCCATGTGTTATTCCAGTTGAAGCCGTGCGCCTCCCAGATCACCGCGTTGGCGCCATTCGCAATGGCTTGCGCGATGAACCTGCGTCCGTCGGCTTGGCTGCCGGGATAGGCGACAAAGGTGTCCCCCGCTGTTACCTCACGGCTGTCCGTGACCAATCGCGTGATCGTTACACCGAGAGAGGCGAGCAATTCGGGATGGAAGCTCAATTATTGAAACTCCTGTAGACCCGTCGCGAGCAGGTCAATATGCAAGCCGCGGCGCAACGAGCAACGAGGCATACCATAGGGGTAGACGAGGAGCGAGTGAGCCCGCAACACAGCAGATTGATCGCACAGCAGAGTCTCATGCTTCCTCTTTCACTATGTCGGTTGGCGGCATCATTACATTGCCGAGCGGCGCATCGTTGGGCACGTTGAGCAGGCGCAACGCCGAGCCCATCACATTGCTGAACACCGGTGCGGCGACCTGTCCGCCATAGTATTGTTCGCCGCTGGGCTCGTTGATCATCACCGCCACAATCAGGCGCGGGTTGGATGCGGGCGCCAGCCCGACAAACGAGGCGATGTAGCGGTTGACGTAATGCCCGTTCTCCAGCTTGTGCGCGGTGCCGGTCTTGCCCGCCACGCGGTAACCGTTGATCTGCGCCAGCGGCGCGGTTCCGCCCGGTTTGACCACCAGCTCCAGCATGTCGCGCACCGCTTGCGCCGTGGCCTGGGAGTATATTTTCTTGCCGGCTACTGGCACATCCTGCTTGAGCAGCGTCACCGGCTTCAGGTCGCCGTCGTTGGCGAATACGGTATAGGCGCGCGCCAGTTGCAGCAGATTGACCGAGATGCCGTTGCCATATGACATGGTGGCCTGCTCGATGGGCTGCCATTTTTTGTAATCGCGCAGCCTGCCCGCCGCCTCGCCGGGAAACGCGCTGCCGGTCTGCGCGCCGAAGCCGGTTTCACTCAGGCTGCGCCAGAAGGTTTCCGGCGGCAGCGACAGCGCGATTTTGGCCGCGCCCACATTGCTGGATTTCTGGATTACCTGTGCCACGGTGAGCGCCGTTTCCGGGTGGGTGTCATGAATCTTGCGTCTGCCGACGGTGAATATGCCGCCTTCGGTGTTGATGACCGTTTCCGGCCTGACCTTTCCCGCCTCCAGTGCAGCCGCCACGGTAAACGGCTTCATGGTGGAGCCCGGCTCGAACAGGTCGGTCACCGCATGGTTGCGCAACACCTTTAGGCCGGGTTTGTCGCGGTTGTTGGGGTTGTAGCTCGGCCAGTTGGCCAGCGCCAGCACTTCGCCGCTCTTTGCATCCAGCACCACGATTGATCCAGCCTTGGCGTTATGCTGCTCGACCGCCAGCTTGATCTCGCGGTAAGCCAGATATTGCATCTTGCTGTCCAGGCTCAGCGCCAGGTCGTTGCCCGGCTTGGGTGCGCGTATGCTGGCCACGTCCTCAACAATATATCCGCGCCTGTCCTTGATGACGCGCTGGCTGCCGGCCTTGCCGCCAAGCTGCTCCTGCAATACCAGCTCGATGCCCTCCTGCCCGTTGTCGTCCACATCGGTGAAGCCCAGCAGGTGCGCGGTCACGTCAGCATCGGGATAATAGCGACGATACTCGCGGCGCAATGACACGCCCGGCACTCCCAGCCTCACGATCTTTTCCGCCTGCTCGGGAGGCAGTTGGCGTTTGAGGTAAACGAAATCGCGCGAAGTATCGGACAAACGGTTTTTCACTTCCTCGATATTCATGCCCACGATCTGCGCCAGCTGTTTCACTTGTTTCGGCGTCGCCTCCACATCCTGCGGGCTGACCCAGATGGATTCCACTGGCGTGCTGATGGCGAGCGGTTCGCCATAGCGGTCGGTAATCATGCCGCGGTGCGCATTGATATCAACGACGCGGCCATAACGCGCATCGCCTTTTTGTTGCAGGAAGTCGTTGTGTATGCCTTGCAGGTACACTGCGCGCGCCATCAGTGCGCACAGGCCCAGCAGCAGCAGCACAAACAGCAGACGGGAGCGCCACGGCGGCAATGCCTTGAGCCCTGTCGTCTGCATGCTGCTGGCGTAATTCATGGTTGCGTTGTCAGCCCTTTCAACTGTTCGCCACGGATAAACCGGATTTGCCCGCTCTTCGGTAATTGCATCTGCAACTTGGCGGCAGCGATTTTTTCCACGCGCGCCGGCATTGCCCAGGTGCTCTGTTCAAGCTGCAGCTGCCCCCATTCCACTTCCATCTGTTGCGCCCGGTCTTTCTCTTTTTGCAACTCCACAAACAATTTGCGCGCCTTATGCTGTGAAGTCACAACACCCAACGCGCAAGCGATCAACACGAGGAGAAGCAACAGGGGCGTCCTAGTCACCTGCATCTCCTGCGCGCTCGGCCACGCGCATCACCGCACTGCGCGCGCGCGGGTTTGCCGCCACTTCCTGCGGCGCGGCACGCACTGCCTTGCCAATCAGGCGCAGTTTGCCCTTGGGCACGTCGGCGGCGCGTATCGGCAAGTTGTGCGGCAGCTTGTCGCCCTGCGCCATGTCGCGTAAAAAATGCTTCACCATGCGGTCTTCCAGCGAATGGAAACTGATAATCACGATGCGTCCCTCCGGCCTCAGACAATCCACGCACTGCGGCAGAACCCGCGCGAGTTCTTCGAGTTCCTGATTGAGATAAATCCGTATAGCCTGAAAGGTGCGCGTTGCCGGATTTTTCCCGGGCTCGCGCGTGCGCACAGCCTTGGCGACGATTTCACTGAGCCGGTGCGTGGTAACGATGGGTTGTTCCTGGCGCGCCGCAACAAGCGCTCTTGCAATCTGTTTAGCAAACCGTTCCTCGCCATAGTCACGTATCACCTCCCCAAGTAAACCTTCGTCCACCGATTCCAGCCACTGCGCTGCGGTCTGCCCGCTGCTGGTGTCCATGCGCATGTCCAGCGGCGCATCAAAACGAAAACTGAATCCGCGCTGCTCATCGTCCAGTTGCGGAGATGACATTCCCAGATCGAGCAGCACGCCATCCACTTTTTCAACCGACAACCCGCGCAACACTTCAGTCAAGCGCGCAAACCCGCTGTGCACCATGACGAAACGTGGATCTGAAATTGCCTGCCCCGCCGCCACTGCCGCCGGGTCTTTGTCCAGCGCGATCAGGCGGCCAGCCGCACCCAGTTTTTCCAGAATCAACCGGCTATGCCCGCCGCGCCCGAACGTGCCGTCCACATAAATGCCATCAGGTTTGATGGCCAGTGCTTCAACAGCTTCATGCAGAAGGACGGTGGTGTGGGCCAAGCCCTCATTCACAAAGAAAAACCTTCAAGTTCAGGAGGCAGCTCGCCGTCCATGAACGACAGGCCAGCTTCCTGCTGCGCCTGCCATTTCGCCTCGTCCCACAATTCGAATTTGTTGCCCTGGCCGACCAGCATCACGCGCTTGTCCAGCACGGCGTAGCTGCGCAAGGTTGGAGAAATCAGCACGCGCCCGGCGCCATCCATCACCACATCCTCGGCATACCCGATCAGGCGGCGTTGCAACGCACGAATTTTCGGATTGAGCGCGGAAAGCTTGAGCAGCTTGTCGCGGATCGGCTGCCACTCGGGCTGCGGATACAGCAGCAGGCAACCATCGGCATCGGCGGTCAGCACCAGGCTGCCCGCGCAATGCGCCAGCAGCATATCGCGATGCCGCGCCGGTATCGCGAGCCTGCCTTTGCTGTCCAGATTGAGTTGTGCCGCTCCCTGAAACACCCTTTTACCCCCACTTTTACCCACTTTTTACCACTTATGCCCACTATATTGAAAAAATCCCAGGTCGTCAAGCTGAAAAACGAAGTTTTTCTTTATGGGACAAGGAGTTAGCGCGGTAAGTTAATGAAAAGAAAATATGCTTAAAAAGCAATGAATTGCACAAGCAAACTAAAGTTGCTTGTGATGAGTAGGTCTGGATATTTTGGTGACGATGCAGGAGTAAAGGGGAAAGTGCAGGCGAGGGAGGTTAAGCAGAATCAATTCGGTGATGGCGCCTTCAAGGTTTTATCGGGAGGTGCACACGACTTTTTGATGCGCCGAAACAGGTGAAGCTGGCCGGTAAGCCGGGTTCTGTCGTGGACAGTCATTCCTCTAGGCGTTTCGTTACCTGACGCTCGAGCGACCTACCCGCAGGCGACGCGAGCAACGTCATGGCCTGCTTATTTGGTCTTGCTCCGAATGGAGTTTACCGTGCCGTCCGTGTTACCACGTCCGCGGTGGGCTCTTACCCCGCCATTTCAACCTTACCTGTTCCGCTTGCGCGGCCATCGGCGGTGTGTTTTCTGTGGCACTGTTCATCACCTCACGGTGTCCGGTCGTTAACCGGCATCCTGCTCTGTGGAGCCCGGACTTTCCTCCCCGCACTTGCGTGCGCGGCGACTGTCTGGCCAGCTTCGCGGGCAGTTTAACACGGGAACAAAACAGAATTGGGGGACGTTGACGCTAATGACGCACTTATGCAGAGCCTCTCTAACTCTCGATGATCTGCATACTCACCCCCAGCTCTTTCCACTGCTTCGCTTCTTCCTGCAGCACCGTGTCGGTCAGTGGATTTTGTGCCAGCCAGCCGGGCGTGAGCGCCAGGTGGAATTTGGCGCTGCTGAAGCGCCCATGCATGGCGGGCAATTCGGCATCGCTGCGGTTGCGGTACATCAGGGTGGCCAGGCGTAATGCCATGGCCTGGGCAAGCACCTCCGGCGTATTCAGCAGGCCGCGCATTTTCTCCAACCCACCGCGATGCGCCAGCGCCAGCAGGCTCAACTGGCCTTGTTCCTTTCTGGAAAAGCCGGGCATGTCGGCATTGGCGAGAATGTAGGCGGTATGTTTGTGGTAACCGCTGTGCGCGACGCTGATGCCGATCTCGTGCAGACTGGCCGCCCAGCCGAGCAGCCGCAGCGCGTCCTCATTGGCCTGCCCTTCCATGAACTGGCGCGCGAGCCGGTCGGCCAGGTGCGCCACGCGCTCGGCCTGGCGCATATCCACATGGTAGCGGCGCATGAATTGTTTGCTGGTGACATCGCGCATGTCGTTGTGGTGGAATCGCCCGAGCAGGTCATACAGCACGCCTTCGCGCAGCGCGCCGAGTGCGGGTTGCATCTGCTCGATGCCGAGTTCGCAGAATGCGGCATACATGATGGCGAAGCCGCCGGGCAGCACCGGAATGCGGTCAGGTTTCAGACCTTGCACTTCCAGGCTTTCCGCGTCACCCGCCTTGAGCAGTTGCGCGCGCAATTGCTCCAGCCCCGCGCGGGTGATGCCGCCGCTGCTGTAGCCGTTTTGCTCGAGGATGTCGCACAGCACACGCGCAGTGCCCGATGAGCCCAGCGCAGCGTCCCAATGGCCGCGCGTAAATTCCGTTACGATGGTTTGCAGTTCGTTGCGCGCTGCGAGCTCGGCATGCTTGAGGTTGGATTTGCTGACCTTGCCGTCCGGAAAATAACGCTGGCTATAGCTGACGCAGCCCATGTACAGGCTTTCCAGCTTGCGCGGTTCGAGACCGCTGCCGATGATGAATTCGGTGGAGCCGCCGCCGATGTCCATCACCAGCCGTTTGTCATTCGACTGCGGCAGGCCTTGCGCGACGCCGAGGTAGATCAGGCGCGCCTCTTCGCGTCCGGCGATGACTTCGATGGGAAAGCCGAGTGCGGCCTCGGCCTGCTGCAGGAATTCGGCGGCATTCTTCGCCACACGCAGCGAGTTGGTGCCTACCGCGCGCACCGCTTCGCGCGGCAGCCCGCGCAGGCGTTCGCCGAAACGTTGCAGACAGATCAGCGCGCGCTGCTGCGCAGCTTTGTCGAGGCGCTTGTCGTCAGCCAGCCCGGCGGCGAGGCGCACCGGTTCGCGCAGGTTGTCCAGCATGTAGAGCTGATCGTTTTCCACCCGTGCAACTTGCAGGCGAAAGCTGTTGGAACCGAGATCAACTGCCGCAAGAATGGGTTGTTGTTGCACGGCAAGCTATTCCGGTTTCAATTCGAAGGTGAGACAAGGCGGCAACGAGCGAACGACGAAGATAGTACAAACATTACAGCTAGGAGTGAGCAAGGCAGCCAACGCAGTATCACCGATGAAGTGGAAGCGGAATTATTCCAGAATTTCGCGTTCGATTTCTTCCACGGTGACATGGCGCACGTCGCGCCCTTTGACCATGTACACCACATATTCGGACATGTTCTTGGCGTGATCGCCGATGCGCTCGATCGCCTTGGCGACGAACAGGATTTCCAGCGCGGTGGAGATGGTGCGCGGGTCCTCCATCATGAAGGTGATGAGGGAACGCATGATGGTGCGGAATTCCTCGTCCACCTGCTCATCCTGGCGCACCACCTGCGCGGCAGTGGCCAAGTCGAGGCGGGCAAAGGCATCCAGCGATTTGCGCAGCATGTCCAGCGCCAGTTCGGCGGCGTGCTTGATTTCGTTGTAACGCGGCAGGATGAGGCGCTCCTTCTGCGACAGCAGCTTGGCCATGCGCGCAATCTTTTCCGCCTCGTCGCCGATGCGTTCGAGATCGGTGATGGTCTTGATCACCGTCATCACCATGCGCAGGTCGCCCGCAGCGGGCTGGCGGCGCGCAATGATGTGATTGCAGCTCTCGTCAATTTCCACCTCCATCGCATTGACACGATGGTCATCGCCGATGACGCGGTTCATCAGCGCCACATCGCCGCTGATCAGCGCATCGAGAGCGAACTGGATCTGGCTCTCCACCAGCCCGCCCATCTGCAACACGCGGGCGCGCACCGCTTCGAGTTCGGCGTCAAACTGCTTCGAGGTATGTTCTGTGACAGCCATGAGGTTTCCTTAAAATAAAGGCAAGCGGGGCATGCTACCCGCGCGCCGTGACAGTTTCGTTACACGGTGATGGTCTGCACCCCGCCGGCGGTGCCGAGCAGCAGCATATCGGCCGGACGGCGCGCAAACAGCCCGTTGGTGACCACCCCCGCAATGTTGTTCAGCGTGGTTTCCAGCTCCACCGGATTCAGGATGGTCAGCCCGTGCACGTCGAGGATGAGATTGCCATTGTCGGTGGTAAAACCCTCGCGCAATTGGGGTTGCCCGCCCAGCACCACGATCTGGCGCGCCACATAGCTGCGCGCCATGGGAATCACTTCCACCGGCAACGGAAATTTGCCGAGCACGTCCACCAGCTTGCTGGCATCGCATACGCAGACGAATTTCCTGCTGGCGGCGGCGACGATCTTTTCGCGCGTCAGCGCGCCGCCGCCGCCCTTGATCATGTGCAGGTGGCGCGTGATCTCGTCCGCGCCATCCACATACACCGGCAGCGTGCCCGCTTCGTTCAGCGAGACCACTTCGATGCCGTGCCCCTGCAGGCGTTTCGCCGAAGCCTCGGAGCTCGCCACCGCGCCCTGTATCCTGTACTTGATCTTGCCCAGTTCATCAATGAAGAAATTGGCGGTGGAACCGGTGCCCACGCCCACGATGCAATCCTCCGGAACATGCGCTATCGCCGCCTGCGCAACTGCCCGCTTCAAATCATCCTGTGTCATGCCCATGCTGCCTCAATTCGGTAATATTGTTTTACGCACCGATTATTGCAGGAATTGGGGCTTTTAGAAACACTAACGGCCGCCGCCGGGCACAAAATCCTTTGGGGCGGGGCGCAAATCCTGCTAATCTTGCGGCTGACCATTTGACCTGTAACCCGACTGCGGGGTGTCTCTAAAAATGCAAGGCTATTTGAAACGCATCCTTACCGCCCGCGTCTACGACGTGGCCATCGAAAGTCCGCTGGAGCCTGCGCCCAATCTCTCGGCGCGCATCGGTAATACCGTATTGCTGAAACGCGAAGACATGCAGCCGGTGTTTTCCTTCAAGCTGCGCGGCGCTTACAACAAGATGGCGCAGCTGACACCGGCGCAACTCAAACGCGGCGTCATCGCCGCCTCGGCGGGCAACCATGCGCAGGGCGTGGCGCTGTCCGCACGGAAACTGGGCTGCAAGGCCGTCATCGTGATGCCCGTCACCACGCCGCAGATCAAGGTGCAGGCGGTGGAAAGCCGTGGCGCAAAAGTGGTGCTGCACGGCGATTCCTATTCCGATGCTTACGCCCATGCGCTGGAGCTGGAAAAGAAAAACCAGCTCACCTTTGTACACCCCTATGACGACCCCGACGTGATCGCCGGGCAAGGCACCATCGGCATGGAAATCCTGCGCCAGCACAACCAGCCGATCCACGCGATTTTCTGCGCCATCGGCGGCGGCGGGCTGATCTCCGGCGTGGCCGCCTACGTCAAGCAGGTGCGCCCGGAGATCAAGGTCATCGGCGTGCAGCCGGTGGATTCCGATGCCATGTGCCGCTCGCTGAAGGCCAAGCGGCGCGTGGTACTGGATCATGTCGGCCTGTTCGCCGACGGCGTCGCGGTGAAGCAGGTCGGGCAGGAAACCTTCCGCCTGTGCCGCGAAATGGTGGACGAGGTCATTTTGGTGGATACCGACGCAACCTGCGCGGCGATCAAGGACGTGTTCGAGGATACGCGTTCGATCCTCGAACCGGCTGGTGCGCTGTCCATCGCCGGGGCTAAGCTGTATGCGGCGCGCGAGAAGCTTAAGGGCAAGACGCTGGTCGCCGTCGCCAGCGGCGCAAACATGAATTTCGACCGCCTGCGCTTTGTCTCCGAGAGTGCCGAGGTCGGCGAAAAACGCGAGGCCATCCTCGCCGTCACCATCCCCGAAACTCCCGGCAGCTTCCGCGAATTCTGTTCCCTGCTGGGCAACCGCAACATCACCGAATTCAATTACCGCTACGCCGACCCGAAAGCGGCGCAGGTGTTCGTCGGCGTGCAGGTGCGCGATCCCTCCGAGACCGGCAAGCTGGTTGCAACGCTGAAGAAGCACAAGCTGCCGACGCAGGATTTCACCGACAACGAAATGGCCAAGCTGCATGTGCGCCACCTGGTCGGCGGACATGCGCCGGGCATCAAGGACGAAATTTTGTTCCGCTTCGAATTCCCGGAGCGTCCCGGCGCGCTGATGAACTTCCTCAACCGCATGAACCACAGCTGGAACATCAGCCTGTTCCACTACCGCAACCACGGTGCAGATTACGGGCGCGTGCTGGTCGGCATGCAAGTGCCGCACCACGACAAGAAGGCGCTGCGCACCTTCCTCGATAAGCTCGGCTACCGCTACTGGGACGAGAGCGACAACCCGGCATACCGGCTGTTTCTGGGATAAGCCAAAAGTGCGCACGGACTCTTTCCGTGATTATGTGCTGGAACAACTCGCCGATCTCGACGGCCTGCGCTGCCGTGCAATGTTCGGCGGCAGCGGTTTGTATAGCGGCGAACAGCTCTTCGGCATCGTGTATGACGGCAGGCTGTATTTCAAGGCGCACCCCGATACCT
>JAGWMH010000271.1 GCA_028871775.1 Betaproteobacteria bacterium | reverse complement strand
ATGGGCAATGGCGCACAACAGCCTGCTGATCGTTACCTGGGACGAGGACGACGGTTCGGCGGACAACCGTGTCGCCACCCTGTTCATTGGGCAGGTGGTCAAGCGCGGCAACAGCGCGCAGCGCATCAACCACTACAACATTCTGCGCACAATCGAAGAGAGCTACGGCCTGCCTTATCTGGGCGAAAGTGCGCAGGCGGCGCCGGTTGGCGGGGTGTGGCAGGAGAGCGGGCACGCAGAAAAATAGCGCGGCCGTTAGAACTTCTTGCGCCCTTTTGCTATGATACCGGCCAAGGAGAGCAAGCCATGCATTCAACCTACACAGCAGTAATCAAGCAAGACGCCAATTGGTGGATTGGCTGGATTGAAGAAGTACCTGGCGTAAACTGCCAGGAATCTTCGCGTGAGAAGTTATTAAAGTCACTCCGGGAAACATTAGCTGAGGCAATCGAATTAAATCGTGCTGATGCCTTGGAAGCAGTCGGTAGTGGTTTTGAAGAGCTGCCGATTGCCGTATGAAGCGGCGGGATTTACTGAGCCATCTCACTACACATGGTTGCGCATTGCTCCGCGAAGGCGGCAACCACTCTTGGTGGCGCCACTTGAGCACAAACAGGCGAAGCGCTGTTCCAAGGCATAATGAAATCAACAATCACCTTGCGGTTAAAATTTGCCGCGACCTTGGCATACCAGAGCCCAAGAAATTCTAGCCCTACTCGTTCTCCCCATCCAGCCCCAGTTCCTGAATCTTGCGCGTGAGGGTGTTGCGCCCCATGCCCAGCAAGGTCGCGGCTTCGATGCGCCTGCCGCCGGTGTGTTGCAGCGCCTGGGTGATGAGCGTGCCTTCAAATTGCCGGCTCAGGTTGTCGAGAATGTTCTGATCGCCGCGCTGTAGCGCGAGCGTGACTTGCTGCGCCAGCGCTGTGCGCCAGTTATCCGACAGAGCAGTGGCTTGGGTCTCGCGCCATTCCGGCGGCAGGTCGGCGATTTCGATTTGCCGCGAGGGGGTCATCACGGTGAGCCAGTGGCACAGGTTTTCCAGTTGCCGCACGTTGCCGGGAAAGTCCTGCGCCGCGAGATATTGAATGGTGGCCTCGCTGAAGGATTTCTGCTCGACGCCGAGTTCGCGCGCGCTCTTCTGCAGGAAGTATTTCGCCAGCAGCGGGATGTCCTCGCGCCGTTCGCGCAGCGGCGGCAGGCGCAGGCGGATGACGTTGAGGCGGTGAAATAAATCCTCGCGGAACAGCCCCTGCTTCACGCGCTCATCGAGGTTCTGGTGGGTAGCGGCGATGATGCGCACATTGGCCTTGATCGGCTGGTGGCCGCCGACGCGGTAGAAGTTGTTGTCGGACAGCACGCGCAGCAGCCGCGTTTGCAGCTCGGCGGGCATGTCGCCGATTTCGTCGAGGAACAGCGTGCCGCCCTCGGCCTGCTCGAAGCGCCCGCGCCGCGTGGCGGTGGCGCCGGTGAAGGCGCCGCGCTCATGGCCGAACAGTTCCGATTCGAGCAAATCCTTCGGGATGGCGGCGGTGTTGATGGCAACGAACGGTTTGTCGGCGCGCGGACTGTGGCGATGCAGGGCATGCGCGACGAGTTCCTTGCCGGTGCCGGATTCGCCGTTGATCAATACGGTGGCATGCGATTGCGCAAGCCTGCCGATGGCGCGGAACACCTCCTGCATGGCGGGCGCCTGCCCCAGGATATCCGGTGCGGCGAGGATGTCCTCGGGGGAGGCGTTCTTGCGCTGGCTTTGCTCCAGCGCGCGGCGGATCAGCTCGACCGCATGGTTGATGTCGAACGGCTTGGGCAGGTACTCGAACGCCCCGCCCTGAAAGGAGGAAACCGCGCTCTCCAGATCGGAATAGGCGGTCATGATGATGACCGGCAGATGCGGGTATTGCCCGCGCAGGGTTTGCAGCAGTTCCAGCCCGGAACTGCCGGGCATGCGGATGTCGCTGATGACCATCTGCGGTGCGCCATGCGTGAGCGCCTGCGTGGCTTCGTCGGCGGAAGCGAAGCTCTTGAATTCGATGCCCTCGCGCGCCAGGGCTTTTTCCAGCACCCAGCGGATGGAGCGGTCATCGTCAATGATCCAGACTGGTTTCATTATGGGCACCTCTCAAAATTCAAAGTTTCTTCGCCATACGGCGTTGCGCTCAAAAAATCTTGCTTACATATTCTCCATATGCGGCGCGGCGATTTTTTTCGCGCGCCTTGTCTGGCTTTGAAATTTGAATTTTTAGAGGCACCCATCTCTTTTCCGTCATGCGTTATTGAGTGGCAACAGTACAGTAAAGCAGGTGCGCCCCGGTTCGCTGTCGAACTCGATGCTGCCCTGGTGCTGGCTGACGAAGTCCTGTGCCAGGGTCAGCCCCAAGCCATGCCCTTCGGGGCGACCGGACACCAGCGGATAAAAAATCTTGTCACGCAAATGTTCCGGCACGCCCGGGCCGTTGTCTATGATTTGCACTATCACCGCCAGGCGGTGGCGCTTTTTTATCAGCGTGACCTGGCGCGCGATGCGCGTGCGCAGCACGATGGCGCCCCGGCCATGCATCGCCTGCGCCGCATTGCGCACGATGTTGAGCATCACCTGGATCAGTTGTTCCTTGTCGCCGAGCAGCGGCGGCAAGCTGGTGTCGTAGTCGCGCTGGATGACCAGCTCCGCAGGCA
>JAGWMH010000017.1 GCA_028871775.1 Betaproteobacteria bacterium | reverse complement strand
CAAATCCACGCCGTGAATTAAACCGGGCTGTCCATATCGAAAAAACGGTGCTCCACACCGAAGCGCGCCACGAGGTGCTCGCCCAGCGCCCGTATGCCGTAGCGCTCGGTGGCATGATGCCCCGCCGCGATGAAGGCCACGCCGGTTTCCTGCGCCACATGCACATTCTGTTCGGAAATTTCGCCGGTCAGGAATGCGTCCACGCCCAGCGCCACGGCCGCCTCGAAGTAGCCCTGCGCCCCACCGGTGCACCATGCGATACGATTGATGGTGCGGCTGCCATCCCCGATCACTTGCGGCGCACGCTGCAACACACCCTCGATGTATGCGGAGAGTTGTGCCAGCATTTGCGGCTGCGCCAGTTCGCCGTGACAGGCAATATCCTGTTCGCCGAAGCGGCCCTGTTCCACAAAGCCCAGCCGTTTGCCAAGCTGCGCGTTGTTGCCGAGTTCGGCATGCGCATCCAGCGGCAGGTGGTAGGCCAGCAGGCTCACATCGTGCTGCAACAGGTGTGCGATGCGGCGCTTCCTGATGCCGGTAATCGTCGCATCTTCACTGCGCCAGAAATAACCGTGATGCACCAGGATGGCATCCGCGCCCCATGCGGTGGCCGCTTCCAGTAAACGTTGCGAGGCCGTCACCCCGCTGGCAATGCGCAGCACCTGCGCTTTTCCCTCCACCTGCACCCCGTTCGGGGAATAATCGCGAAAACGGCTGACTTCCAGCAGGCTTCCGATATAATCCCGCAATTCGTTCAGCAGCATATTGCCCTCACCATTTAATTTAGTGATTTCATCATAACATGCGTAAGTTCTGGCTCCTGTTTGCACAGGCCACCACCATCGGGCTGGCCGTGCTGTTCATCATCCACACGCTCAAGCCCGGCCTGCTGCCCAACGCGGCGCGCAGCGGCGTGGTGACGCTGTACGAAAACACGCCGGACAGCGGCAGCAAAATGCCTGCGGCGGGTTTCAGCGCGGCGGCAAAAAAGGTCATGCCTGCGGTGGTGAATATTTTCACCAGCAGCACCGTGAAGGTCCCCACCAACCCCCTCATGGACGACCCGAACTTCCGCTTTTTTTTCGGCGACCAGTTCGAGGAGGGCGCGGTGCAGAAAAGCTCCGGCCTGGGCTCCGGCGTCATTGTCAGCCATGACGGCTACATCCTCACCAACCATCACGTGATCGAGGCCGCCGACCAGATCGAAGTGGCGCTGGCCGATGGGCGCAAGGCCAAAGGGCGCATCATCGGCTCCGACCCGGAGACCGACCTTGCCGTGATCAAGATAGACTTGCCGGGCAACATCCCCGCCGTCACCTTTGGCCATGCCGAGCAGGCCCAGGTGGGCGACATCGTGCTCGCCATCGGCAACCCGTTCGACGTGGGGCAAACCGTGACCATGGGCATCATCAGCGCGCTGAAACGCAGCCACCTCGGGCTGAACACTTTCGAGAATTTCATCCAGACCGATGCCGCCATCAATCCCGGCAACTCCGGCGGCGCGCTGGTGGACGTGAACGGCAACCTGATCGGCATCAACAGCGCCATCTACTCGCCCAATGGCGGCTCGCTCGGCATCGGCTTCGCCATTCCCATCAGCACGGCGAAGAAAATCATGGAACAGATCATCCAGACCGGTTCGGTGACGCGCGGCTGGATCGGCGTGGCGATGCAGGAACTCACGCCGGAACTGGCGGAATCGTTCAAGCTCGGCGAGGCACAAGGCGTGCTGATTTCCGAAGTGGTGCGCAACAGCCCGGCGGATCAGGCCGGCATCAAGCCAGGGGATATTCTCACTACCGTGGATAACAAGCCGCTGGCCGATTCCAGCGCCATGCTGGAAACTATTTCCAATCTGCAGCCCGGCAAGGTCGCGGTGCTCAAGCTGCTGCGCAACCAGCGCGAAGTAGTGGTGCAGGTGAAGGTCGGCAAACGGCCGAAACCAAGGCCAAGGCCGCAGGAGTAGTTAAGCCAGAGGCTACGCGGCGAAGTTGTTTTTGGAGTAGGGCACGTACTACGCGCCCTACTTCTTCATCCATCCCCCCACCACGATGCCCGCTTCGTACAGCAACCACAACGGCATCGCCAGCATGAACTGCGACACCACGTCCGGCGGGGTAAAGATGGCGCCGACAACAAATGCGCCGACAATCACGTAGGGGCGGATTTCCCTGAGTTTGGCGGTAGTCACAACACCCATCCTGACCAGCACCACCACGGCAATCGGCACCTGGAAGGTCAAACCGAAAGCGACGAACATATTCAGCACGAAGCTCAGGTATTTATCAATGTCGGTCATCACCGCCACGCCCTGCGGGGCAGAGGCGGTGATGAAACCGAACACCACGGGAAACACGGCGAAGTAGGCAAAGGCCATGCCGCAAAAAAACAGCACGGTGCTGGACATGATCAGCGGCCACACCAGACGTTTTTCGTGTGCATACAGACCTGGTGCAACAAAGCGCCACGCCTGGTACAGGATGTAAGGCAGGGCAATCAGGAACGCGGTCATCAGCGCCACCTTGAGCGGCACGAAGAACGGGGTGGTAACGTCGGTGGCGATCATCTGCCCGCCCTTGGGCAGCTTGGCGAGCAGCGGTCGCGCGAGCAGCGCATACAGATCCGCCGCCCACGGGAATAAGCCAATGAATACCACGATCAGGGCCACGAAAGAACGCAGCAGGCGGGTGCGCAGTTCGATCAGGTGGGCGATGAAGCTGTCACTGGTATTCATCAATCAATGGGGAATTTTTTCTGTTCTGCAGGGGGCAACTCGGGCTGATCCTGTTGCACGATGGCGCTGTTGACTTGCTGCACCTGCTGGTTCAGGGTCTGCGTGATTTGATTCGCCGCCTGTTCGGCACCAAGAACTTCCTGGTTCATCTTTTGCTGCAACCGGCGGAATTCCTCGATCGACATTTCGCGCGCAATGTCGGCCTTGACGCCGTTGACATAGCGCTGCGCACGCCCCCACAGGAGGCCCAGGGTGCGCGCCACCCGAGGCAGGCGCTCCGGGCCGATGACGATGAGAGCCACCACCAGGATCACTATCAGCTCTGAGAAATCGACCCCAAACATGAACGGATTATTCCAATTTCAGTTCGAAGGTGAGACAAGGCGGCTGTACCCGCAAGGGGTATGCCGTGCGGTTCCCAATGCTTCGCATTGACCGCGACGCAAAGCGAACGACACAGAAAACGAAAGTTTCAGCGCACGCTAACTTCGCTTGCGAAGTTAAGCCCGCATGGGCGGCGGTAGCTACAGTGCAAGTAGCACGGCAAGGAGTGAGCGAGGAGGCCAACGCAGTATCACCGATGAAATGGAATTGGAGTTATGCGTTGGTGTGGGTCTTGTCCTTGACTTCACCCTCGATGGTCTGACCGCCTTTCACCTGCTTGGGCGCCTCTTCATCGCCCTGCATGCCTTCCTTGAAGCCCTTCACCGCGCCGCCCAGATCACGGCCGATATTGCGCAGATTCTTGGTGCCGAATACCAGGATGACGACCAACAAAACAATCAACCAGTGCCAGATGCTCAGTCCGCCCATTTTGTTTCTCCTAAAAATTGAGCCACATTAACCGCGCCGCACCATGGGCGGAATGTGGCCGCCGCCGATGATATGTATGTGCAAATGCATCACTTCCTGTCCGCCGCCCCTGCCGGTGTTGATGACGATGCGGAAGCCGTTGTCCAGCCCCTGCTCCTTGGCCAGCTTGGGCGCAAGCACCATCATCCTGCCCAGCAGCGCCGCATGGCTGGCGTCGGCTTCCAGCAGCGATGCAACATGCAGCTTGGGGATCAGCATGAAGTGCACCGGAGCAACCGGGTTGATATCGTGAAAGGCAAAGAATTCACCGTCCTCGTACACCTTCTTGCTTGGAATTTCGCCGCGCGCAATCTTGCAAAAGATACAGTCGCTCATGCTCAGTCCTTTTTCCGGCTGTTTTTTTCGGCGATGCCAGACACCCCTTCGCGCCGCGCCAGTTCGCCCAGCACATCGTCCGTGCTCAAACCATGTTGCGCCAGCAATACCATGCAATGAAACCACAGGTCGGCAGTTTCATGCACCAGATGCGTCTTGTCGCCGCCTTTGGCTGCCAGCACGACTTCGGTGGCTTCCTCGCCGATTTTTTTCAGGATGGCATCCTCGCCCTTGCTGAACAATTTTGCGACGTAAGAGCTATCCGGAGCAGCCTGTTTGCGCGCTTGCAGGGTTTGCGTCAGCCGTTGCAGGATGTCGTTGTTCATTTTTTATAAATCTCATCCGGTGTTTTAAGCACCGCATCGGTTTCCACCCACTGCCCGTTTTCCAGACGGCTGAAGAAGCAGCTTGCGCGCCCGGTGTGACAGGCGATGCCGCCGACTTGCTCCACCTGCAGCAGCACCACGTCGCCGTCGCAATCAAGGCGGATTTCCTTTACCCGCTGGATGTGGCCGGATTCCTCCCCCTTGCGCCACAGTTTCTTGCGCGAACGCGACCAGTATACCGCCTCGCCGGATTGTACGGTGCACTTAAGCGCCTCGCGGTCCATCCATGCCACCATCAGCACACGCCCGCTGGCCGCATCCTGCGCGATGGCGGGCACCAGCCCGTCATCAGCCCAATTCACCCTGTTCAGCCACGTTTCGCTCATAACCGCACCTCCGACAGGGCGAATGGGTTGCTGCAAAGCAGCGGGGCACCCATCGGCCTACTCCTTGCGGGTGCGTTACTGGTGGAACTATTAGCCATTCGACTAGGCGAGCCAACAACGCTCGCCAAGTCGCTGGTTATGGCGCAGCCAGCCGCTTGCGGGAGGAGGTGCGATGCGGTTATTCCCGTACCCGTCGCTTTCGCGCACCGTGTCATAACCGCACCTCGATGCCGTGCTGCGCCATGTATTGTTTCGCCTGCTGCACAGTGTACTCTCCGTAATGAAAGATGCTCGCCGCCAGCACCGCATCGGCGCCGCCCAGTTTCACGCCATCCACGAGGTGTTGCAGGTTGCCCACGCCGCCGCTGGCGATAACCGGGATTTCCAGCGCGTCGGTCACCGCGCGCGTCAACGCCAGGTCAAAACCGCTTCTGGTGCCGTCGCGGTCCATGCTGGTGAGCAAAATTTCACCCGCCCCCAGCGCCTGCATGTTCCTTGCCCACGCCACCGCATCCAGCCCGGTTGCCTTGCGGCCACCGTGGGTGAACACTTCCCAGCGCCCGGCTGCCGATTGTTTGGCATCGATCGCCACCACGATGCATTGCGAACCGTAACGCCCCGCTGCATCTGCCACCAGCTGCGGATTGAGCACGGCGGAGGTGTTGATGCTCACCTTGTCGGCGCCCGCATTGAGCAGGTTGCGCACATCGTCCACCTGGCGCACGCCGCCACCCACGGTGAGCGGGATGAACACCTGCTCGGCCACCTGCTCGATGATGCGGAACAGGATGCCTCGATCATCGGAGCTGGCGGTGATGTCGAGGAAGGTGAGTTCGTCCGCGCCCTGCTCGTCGTAGCGGCGCGCAATCTCCACCGGGTCGCCCGCGTCGCGCAATTCGACGAAGCTGACCCCCTTGACCACGCGTCCGGCAGTGACGTCCAGACAGGGGATGATGCGTTTGGCTAACATACTGTGAAGGGTAAAGAGGAAAGGGACAAGGGAGAATTCCGCACCTAGATCTTTGCGCCCATTTCCTCGGTTAGCTGGTCGGCCAAGGCCTGCGCCGGGGCGAACTCCAGCGTGCCTTCGTAGAGCGCGCGGCCGGTAATCGCGCCGGTGATGCCCTCGTCCTGCACCGCGCACAGCGCGCGCACATCGTCGAGATTGGTGATGCCGCCGCTGGCGATGACGGGTACCGTGAGTCCGCGCGCCAGTTCCACCGTCGCGGGAATATTCACGCCGGAAAGCATGCCGTCGCGGCCGATGTCGGTGTAAATGATGGCTTCCACGCCATAGCCTTCGAAGCGTTGCGCCAGATCAGCCACATCGTGCCCGGTGAGTTTCGACCAGCCGTCCACCGCCACCTTGCCGCCCTTGGCATCCAGCCCCACCATGATGTGTCCGGGGAAAGCGTCGCAAGCCTCATGCAGGAAGCCCGGCACTTTCACCGCTGCGGTGCCGACGATGATGTAAGTCACACCGATGTCGAGATAGCGTTCTATGGTTTCCAGATCGCGAATGCCGCCGCCGAGCTGGATCGGCACGTCCAGTCCCACTGTTTCCACGATGCTGCGGACAGCGGCCTCATTCTTCGGCTTGCCGGCAAACGCGCCGTTCAGGTCAACCAGGTGCAGGCGGCGCGCGCCCTGTTCCAGCCAGTGTTTGGCCATCGCTGCCGGGTCTTCGGAAAACACCGTGGCATCTTCCATCACACCCTGGCGCAAACGTACACAATGTCCATCTTTCAAATCAATCGCAGGAATAATCAGCATGGCAGCACTATTTATCAATTGAACAAAATAAAAATTACACCGGATTCCACTTCACGAAATTCCGCAGCAGGGCCAGCCCGGCGCTCTGGCTTTTTTCCGGGTGGAACTGCACGGCAAATAAATTATCTCGCGCCACGGCGCAAACGAAAGGCTGCGGATAACAACTGGTGGCCTGCACCAGCGCATTGTCCTGCGGCTGCACATAGTAGCTGTGCACGAAATAAAACCGCGCGTCCTGGGGGATGCCTTGCCACAGCGGGTGCTCGGCATGATGTACCTGGTTCCAGCCCATGTGCGGCACCTTCAGCTTGTTGCCTTGCGCATCGCGCAGGTTGGCGGCGAAGCGCACCACCTTGCCGGGCAGGACACCAAGCCCCGGAATGTCGCCCTCCGCACTGTGCTCGAACAACATCTGCAGGCCGATGCAGATGCCGAGAAAAGGCTTGTTGCGTGCCGCTTCCAGCACCGCCGCGCGCAGGCCGCGCGCATCCAGCTCGCGCATGCAGTCCGGCATCGCACCCTGCCCAGGGAATACCACGCGCGCCGCCTTTGCGACTTGTTGCGGTTCATTAGTCACTACGATGGAAGCATCCGGCGCCACGGTGCGCAATGCCTGCTGCACCGAGCGCAAGTTTCCCATGCCATAGTCTACAACTGCGATATCCACCATGCTTGTTTGCGTGTCTTGCTACAGTGCGCCCTTGGTAGATGGCATCATGCCTGCCATGCGCGGATCAATCTCCAGCGCCATGCGCAGTGCGCGTCCGAAAGCCTTGAACACGGTTTCCGTCTGATGGTGCGCGTTGTCGCCCGCCAGATTGTCGATGTGCAGGGTCACCAGGGCATGGTTGACGAAACCCTGGAAGAACTCGCGCACCAGGTCCACCTCGAATTCGCCCACACTGGAACGCACAAAATCCACGTTGAACACCAGTCCGGGGCGGCCGGAAATATCCAGCACCACGCGCGACAACGCTTCATCCAATGGCACATAGGCATGGCCATAGCGGCGCAAGCCTTTCTTGTCGCCCACTGCCTGGTTGAATGCCTGGCCAAGGGTGATGCCGATGTCCTCAACGGTGTGGTGCGCATCGATGTGCAGATCGCCCTTGGCGACGATGTCCAGATCGACCATGCCGTGGCGCGCAACCTGGTCGAGCATGTGTTCGAGAAACGGCAGGCCGGTATCGAACGTGGCTTTGCCGCTGCCGTCCAGATTCAGCTTGACGCTAATCTTGGTTTCCAGGGTGTTGCGGGTTACTTGCGCGCTACGCATGATTTCGCCTTAAAACGATTTGATGAATACTTTCCTGCAACGCAACCATGAACCGCTCGTTCTCCTGCGGCGTGCCCACCGTGACGCGCAGGCAACCTGTCAGGGCCGGGTGCGCGCCATGCAAATTCTTGACCAGCACGCCGCGCTGTTTCAACCCCTCAAAAACCTTACCGGCGTGCGCCACATGAAACAGAATGAAATTGGCCTCGCTGGCATACGCCCGCACATCCGGCGTTCCCACCAATCGCCCGTACAACCAGGTGCGATCCTGCTTGATCTGTTCGGCCTGCTGCAACAACACGTCGTGGTGCCGCAACAATTCTTCCGCCACCAGTTGCGTCAGCACGCCGATATTATACGGCAAGCGCAGCTTTTCCAACTGCGCCAGCCATACCGGACTGCCCGCCAGAAAACCCAGGCGCAAGCCGGCCATGCCGAGCTTGGAAAAAGTACGCATCACCAGCAGATTTGGATAGCGTGCCAGCATGGGGATGAAGCTGGCGCTGGCAAAGGCGTAATAGGCCTCGTCCACCACCACCAGTCCGGGCGCAGCCGCGATAATTTGCGCGATGGCGTCCGCATCGAACAGGTTGCCGCTGGGATTGTTCGGATAGGCGAGGAATACCAGCGCGGGTTGATGGCGCTCCATGGCAGACAACATGGCGGGCAAGTCCAGCGCGAAATCTTCCATCAGCGGCACACCGACATACTGCATACCGGCGAAGGCCGCGATCATCCTGTACATCACGAATGACGGCTCCACACTCAACAGCGTAGCGCCCGGCTTGGCAAGCGCCAGCGCAAGCAACTGTATGATCTCGTCCGAGCCGTTGCCGAGCAGCAGCTCTGTGCCCTGCGCCAGGCCAGTCACGGCGCGGATTTTTTCTTTCAGGCGCCGGGCGCCGGCATCGGGATAGCGGTTGATGGCGGCATCCGCCACCAGGCAGGCAATCTCCTCGCGCAGTTGCGGCGGCAGCGGATAGGGGTTTTCCATTGCATCCAGCTTGACCATGCCAGTGGCGGGCGGCACATGGTAGGCATGCAGGGCGAGCACTTCCTCGCGGAACAGGCGATCAGGCGTTACGGCAGGCGTGGCGGAAGGCATCTGATATCAATACAAAAGGACGGCGGCATTTTACCGCAACTTCTCAATTCCAGAGGTTCCTTTATACTACGCCGGTTATGTTGCTGCGTGCGGCACGCTTATAGCAATCTGGTTGTGGAATAATAACGACAAAACGATGTATAAGGGGATATGACTGTCAAAAAACTTCGCGTCCTGCTGGTCGAAGCGTCCCCTGACGATGCTGGCCGCACGCTCGCCAAACTGGAACAGTGCGGCTATGCGGTCGAGCACCTGCGGGTGGATAACGCCCCCGCCATGCAGGCAGCCCTGGCCGGGAATGGACGGACCGAGGGCGGATGGGAGATAGTGTTGTGCAGCCACGATCCATCCGGCTTCTGTGGATTGGCCGCACTCCGGTTAATGCAATCGGAAGGGGCGGACCTTCCCTTTTTGTTCCTGTCGCATGACCTGCGCGAGGAAGCCATCACCCATGCGATACAGTCCGGTGCGAGCGATTACATTTTCAAGGACAGCCTGAGCAGGCTCGCGCCCGCCATTGAGCACAGCCTGCGCGAGGCACGCATCCGCCGCGAACACCGCGAGGCGCAGCTCGCGCTGCGCGAGCTCTCCTCGCACATCCAGGACGTACGCGAGCAGGAGCGCCTCAACATCGCGCGTGAAATACATGACGACATGGGCGGCACGCTCACTGCCATCAAACTCGATATTGCCTGGCTGAGCGAACGCCTGAGCGCCCAAAACCCGGGGTTGGCCGCCAAGGCAAGGGGTATCGAAGCGCTGGTGGACAGGTGCATCGCTTCCGCCAACAACATCTCGCGCACCCTCCGTCCCAGCGTGCTGGATTCCTTCGGCCTGATCGCGGCGATCGAAATGGAAGCCGAGGAATTCGAACAGCGTACCGGCATTCCCTGCCCTGTCAGCCATGCAGACGAAGGTGCGGCATTAAGCCCGGACACCTCGATTACGCTGTTCCGCATTTTTCAGGAAGCACTGACCAACATCATGAAACACGCCCATGCCAGCCAGGCAAAGGTGGACATTTACAATCGGACAGACGGCGTGGACCTGATCGTCAGCGACAATGGGCGCGGCCTCAATGAAGCCGACCGCCTCAAGCCGCGATCCTTCGGCCTGCGCGGCATTCAGGAGCGTGTCGCGCATTTCAATGGCGATATGCAGATCAGCAGCACACCCGGACATGGCACCACGGTGGCGGTGCATATTCCGCATACCGCGGCACATCTTCCGGCAGCGGATGGCTCCCTGCCGCAGCGCACACTGTTCTAAGGCGGGAATCACGATGACAATAAAAGTGCTGGTAGCGGACGATCACGCGCTGATCCGCAAGGGGCTGAAGCAGATACTGGATGACACCAGCGACATACGGGTAACCGGCGAAGCCGAAACCGGCATGCAGGCCATCGCGATGGCGCGCGACAACCAGTATGACTTGGCGCTGCTCGACATCACCCTGCCCGACAAACATGGCATTGATGTTCTCACGCAAATGAAATTGCAATGCCCCGGCCTGCCCATCCTGATCCTGAGCATGCACCCGGATGAGCAGTATGCCATGCGCTCCATCAGGGCAGGCGCGGCAGGCTACATGAACAAGCAAAGCGCCCCATCGCAACTGGTTACCGCCATACGCCAAGTCGCCAGTGGCAGAAAATACATCAGCAGCGCGCTCGCGGAACAACTGGCCAACGGCCTGACGAAAGACAGCCAGCAGGAAGTGTCACACCAGATTTTGTCCAACCGCGAATACCAGACGCTGTGCCTGATGGCATCCGGCAAGAGCCTGAGCGAAATGGCGGACATCATGTCGCTGAGCGCCAAGACGGTCAGCGTGTACCGCGCGCGCATGCTGGAAAAAATGGGGTTCAAGAACAATGCCGAGGCGGTGCGCTATGCGCTCAACCATCACCTGATCGAGTAAAAGCAGCGGCCCCGCTTTTAACTCGTTCAGCCCTTGCTCCTGATTAATGCCTGCCTGCACGCTCCTTGCGCGCCTTGTCTATCACGGCGTTCAGTACTTGCATGGTCTCGGCGGGATGCAGGGCGGTAATCAGGTATTTGCCATCCACTATCAGCGTCGGTGTGCCGCGGATGATGTAGCTTTGCTGCATCTGTTTGGCGCGCGTGACCTTGCTTTGCATGGAGAAGGAGTTGTAGGCATCGCCGAATTTCTTGCGGTCCACACCGTGCTGGGCGACAAAGTCGGTAATCTTGGCTTCATCGGTCAAATCCATGTTGCTTACATTCCAGGCGTTGTACAAATCGTCATGCAACTGCGCCCGCAGTCCCAGCGCTTCCAGCGCATAGAAAGTACGCGCCATCGGCTCCCATGACGGGTTGAAGATGGCCGGCACAAAGGTCAGCTCGACATCCTTGGGCATCTTCTTTTCCCACGCGCTCATCAACGGGTGCAACTTGAAACAGTGCGAGCAGCCGTAGAAGAAAAATTCCAGCACTTCAATCTTATTGCCGCTGTGCGTGGATTGTGCCGGATTGAGCACCGCATAATCCTTGCCCGCCTCGGGTTGGGCGAATACTTGGGTGGCGCACAGCAAGGCCAGCATTACAAGAAATTGCCTGATGGGTTTCACGTGTTCCTCCATTAAAAGTGGGAAGTTCAGAATTATTGTGCCTTCATTGGAGTGGCCTCGACTCCGTTTTGTTTCAGCGCTGCCAGCGTTTTGTTCATTTCATCCGCGCCTTTGTATGGCCCCAGGCGCACGCGGTGCCACACCCCCTTGTCAGGAATAGTCACCGTCTGAATGTTGGCTTCCATGCCCAGCATGGCCAATCTGGCTTTCAGCTTGTCCGCATCATCCGCATTGGAGAATGCTCCCGCTTGCAGAAAATAGGTTTCTTTCGCGGCCGTCTTTTCCGCAGGCTGTGCAGCTTTTGCAGGCATCGGCTTGCTCTCTGCCGCTCCCGGCTTGTCGCTGCCTTTTTGTGCGGGTGCAGCCACGTCTTGTTTGTCGGTCAGCACCTTGTAGAACTCGAAGCGCGGCTTGCCTTCTCCCGCACCCGATGCGGCGGCAGCCTCAGAAGCCGGTTTCGCAGCAGGTGCCGGAGCCGGCTTCGCGGCATCCGGCGCAAGCCGGGCCGCTTCGCGCGGTTCCTTGCTCACAAACGGGTTGGGGATCTTCAGGATATACCACGCTATACCGGCGGCGATAGCCAATCCAACCACCATGCCGATAATAATACCGGCCAGCAGCGAGCTGCCTTTGCGTGGCGATGCGGACCGGGTGCTGCTGTTCTTTGACATGCTTGTTCCTTACCTTTGTTTGTTACGAGTTGTCACATTTTCTCGGGTGCGGAAACACCCAGCAGGGCCAAGCCATTCCGCATCACTTGTGCCACTGCAGCAATCAATGCCAGCCGCGCCTGTTTGACCTTTTCGTCCTCGACCAGAAAGCGCGAGGCATTATAGTAGCTGTGAAAATCCGCCGCCAAGTCTTTCAGGTAGAACGCGATCAGGTGCGGCGCCAAATCTTCCGCCGCCCCCTCGATCACCTGAGGATAATCAATCAAGTGTTGCAACAGCACTTTTTCATAATCGCTCTCCAGCACACCCACGTCGGCCTGCTTTAGCACCGCCGCATCGCCCTGCCATTGCTGCAGCACACTGCAAATGCGCGCATGGGCATACTGAAGGTAATACACCGGGTTTTCGTTACTCTGCGATTTCGCCAAGTCCATGTCGAAATCCAGGTGCTGGTCGCTCTTGCGCAGCACATAGAAAAAGCGCGTCGCGTCATTGCCCACCTCGTTGCGCAGCTCGCGTAGGGTGACGAATTCGCCGCTGCGCGTGGACATCGCCGCCTTCTCGCCGTTGCGGTACAGCACCGCGAATTGCACCAGCGCGATGGTCAGCCTGTCGCTGTCCAGCCCCAGCGCCTTGAGCGCGCCGTTCACGCGCGCGATGTAACCATGGTGGTCCGCACCCCAGATGTTGATCACGCGGTCGAAGCCGCGCTCAAACTTGTTCAGGTGATAGGCGATATCGGAGGCAAAGTAGGTGTACAAGCCGTTTTCGCGCTGCACCACACGGTCTTTCTCGTCGCCAAATGTAGTGGAGCGAAACCACAGCGCGCCGTCCTGCTGGTAAAGATGCCCTCCGTGCTTGAGCGTATCTACCGCGCGCGCGACCAGCCCGCTGTCGAACAGCGACTGCTCGGAAAACCACTCGTCGAAATGCACGCCGAACTCTGCCAGATCGTTGCGGCAATCGCCCAGCTGTTCCGTCAATACATGGTTGTGGATATACGCATAATCTTCGCCCAGCAGTTTCTTGCAGTTGGCGATCAGCGCATCCAGATGCGCATCGGCATCTTCCTCCACAGACGGCGCGCTGTGCATCGCCTCGGCGGCTGCGCGCACATAGCGCGCGCCATGGGCCGCGCTGATCTGCTGCGCCATGTCGCGCACATAAGCGCCCTGATAGGCGTTCGGTGGGAACGGTACGGAGATACCGTGCAGAGCGAGATAACGCAGCCAGGTGGAAAGCGCCAGAATATCCATCTGCCGCCCGGCATCGTTCACGTAGAATTCGCGCGTAACCGCATAGCCCGCCGCATCCAGCACGTTGGAAAGGCTCGCGCCATACGCCGCACCGCGGCCATGCCCCACATGCAGCGGGCCGGTCGGGTTGGCGGAAACAAATTCCACCTGCACTTTCTTCCCCGCGCCGCGCCGTATATGGCCGTACCCGGCTCCTGCCTGCAATACGCCGCGCACCACGCTCTGCTTGGCCGCCACGGTGAGGAACACATTGATGAAGCCGGTGCCGGCAATTTCGACTTTTTCCACCACCCCGGATGCAGGCAGGGCGGCCATCAAAGCCTGCGCGATGTCGCGCGGACTGCGCCTGAGCGGCTTGGCCAGTTGCATTGCCAGGTTGCAGGAGTAATCGCCATGCTGCGCCTGCTTCGGACGTTCCAGCAAAATGGTAGCGGCCTGCTCCGGCGCCACGGTGCGCAAGGCTTCTGCAAACAGATCGGAAAGATGGGATTTGAAATTCAATACGGCAGTCATTGCACAGCACATTCAAATGAGGCGCGGATTATATCATTTGGGGGCTGTCGGGTTGTTTGTTAACTTGCTTCCCAAGCAGGATCGAGGGTTCATTTAATGCCAAGCACAAATGACAAATGAGGCACTTTGAGGGGCCACTACTGCGCACTGTGCATGCGGAATGGGGGAATGATTATGTTCGACGGAAACAACTGTAACAGGCTATGGCTTTGCGCGATAAACGGCATCAGCAGCTAGCTGTTGGGCGATAATTTTTTGTGCAGGCTTCCCCACAGGCCAGCCGACAATGTTGGCGTGATTTGGATTATTGGGAACAGGTGCTGATTCTATCTTGAGAAGTTGTTTCTGAGCAGCAACAGCATAAAAATCTGCGCGCCCATAAAGTGATTTCTGCCTCGTATTCGCAATGCCTTGGCCTATTTCCCAAATCGCTTCCTCGGAAAGATATAGATGTCGAGTGACAGAAAGATCGGGATGGGGGTAAGGAATAAATGCATCTGGTTTTACGGTTTGATCTGAATTGCGTATCCAGTTACTGAAAAGAATGAAGCGAGCTAGATACTCTTCGTCCGCAACCGCAAAAGGGATGCTTTCCGTTGTCATCCGGAAATGACACGATAAACCAAGTTCAGAATATCTGACGGAATTTCGCCAAAGAAAGGTTCGGTTCCATAGCTCTTTCTATAGCCAAGCAATGCGGCGTAATGCAAATCACCTTCCGGACTGACGCTAACAGACAAAATACGACGAGGCGTTTGATACCACTCGAAAGTAATTTGTCCGTCTGGTTCAGCTCCTACTGATGGTGCTGCTATTCCCAACGGCAGTGCGTTCAAAAACCTTTCTGCTTGCCGAATTGTCTCTTGCTCAATAGCCGCAGCCACATAGCCGTCCCAGCCAATGGAACTACACTCAACTGCAAGGGAACGAAGCTCTTGAGTGGCGGCCTCTATGCCTGCCCCAAACGAATTGGATTTTCGAAGTTGCGCTAATCCTTGCGCGACTCGTTTGACTACGTAGTCAGCATCAGCACTATAGCCAAACGTCTGTGGTCCTCTAAATGAGGAAGAAGCTTGTCTTGCCGTAGCAATAGTCATTTAATCATCTCCAATGTTT
>JAGWMH010000016.1 GCA_028871775.1 Betaproteobacteria bacterium | reverse complement strand
GGCCACCTTGGGGCGCGCGGCGGAAACCGCGCGGATGAAGGTGGACTTGCCCGCGTTGGGCATACCCAGCAGGCCAACGTCGGCCAGTACTTTCAGTTCCAGTTGCAGCTCGCGCCGTTCGCCTTCTTCGCCCGGCGTGCATTGGCGCGGCGTGCGGTTGGTGCTGGATTTGAAGTGCAGGTTGCCCAGCCCACCCTTGCCGCCTTGGGCTAGCAGCGCCTTTTGTCCGTCGTGGGCCAGGTCGGCAATCAGTTCGCCGGTGTTGATGTCGGTGATGACCGTGCCGACCGGCATGCGCAGAATCACTTCATCCGCGCCCTTGCCGTAACAGTCCGCACCGCGCCCGGATTCGCCGTTGCGCGCGCGGTGATGGCGCGCGAAGCGGTAATCCACCAGCGTATTGATGTTGCGGTCGGCCAGCGCATATACGCTGCCACCGCGCCCGCCATCACCGCCGTCTGGGCCGCCCTTGGCGATATATTTCTCGCGGCGGAAGCTGGCCGCGCCGTTGCCGCCGTTGCCTGCGATGACCTCGATTTTGGATTCATCAATAAACTTCATTTGGAAATCTTAATTTTGTTTTTCCGCCAGAAACAAAAAAGCCCTACCTTGCGATAGGGCTTATTGTACTTAGCCAGGAGCGCTTACGCCGCAACCACGCTGACGGTTTTGCGCTTGGCTGCACCTTTAATGGCGAACACAACCTTGCCGGTAATCGTGGCGAAGAGGGTGTGATCCTTGCCCATGCCGACGTTGTCACCGGCGTGGATTTTGGTGCCGCGCTGACGCACGATGATGCTGCCCGCATTGATAAGTTCGCCGCCGTAGCTTTTTACACCCAGGCGTTTTGAGTGTGAGTCACGGCCGTTACTGGTACTGCCGCCGCCTTTTTTTGATGCCATGGTTGTGCTCCTTCAGTATTAAGCAGAAATGCCGTCAATACGGATTTCGGTGTAGTTCTGGCGATGCCCTTGGTGTTTCTGGTAATGCTTGCGGCGGCGCATCTTGAAGATTTTTACCTTGTCGTGGCGGCCGTTCGATACGATGGTCGCGCTAACGGTGGCGCCGGCCAGCAGGGGCTTGCCGACAGATACCTTGTCGCCATTGCCAACCATCAGCACCTTGTCCAGCACGATTCCGCTGCCGACGTCGCCGCCGACGGATTCTATTTTCAGGGTTTCACCGGCGGTAACGCGGTATTGCTTGCCACCGGTCTTGATTACTGCGTACATAACAACCTCGCTTGAATGCGGTTTTACAGAGCCGCGCATTATACACAAACGGTTCCAGCCGTCAAAATGGTTTTTAACGCCGCATGGAGTCAAAGAAGTCGGCGTTGTTCTTGGTCGCCTTGATCTTGTCCAGCAGGAATTCCATCGCTTCCAGCTCGTCCATCGGGTAGAGCAGTTTGCGCAATACCCAGATTTTTTGCAGCACGTCGGCCTTGATCAGCAATTCTTCCTTGCGGGTGCCGGAGCGGTTGACGTTGATTGCCGGGTAGATGCGCTTTTCGGCCATGCGCCGGTCGAGGTGGATTTCCATGTTGCCGGTACCCTTGAATTCCTCGTAAATCACATCGTCCATGCGCGAGCCGGTATCCACCAGCGCGGTGGCGATGATGGTGAGCGAGCCGCCTTCCTCGATGTTGCGCGCTGCACCGAAGAAGCGCTTGGGGCGTTGCAGGGCATTGGCGTCCACACCGCCGGTCAACACCTTGCCGGAAGACGGCACCACGGTGTTGTAGGCGCGCGCCAGGCGGGTGATGGAATCCAGAAGGATCACCACGTCCTTTTTGTGTTCGACCAGGCGCTTGGCTTTTTCCAGCACCATTTCGGCGACTTGCACGTGGCGTGTGGCCGGTTCGTCGAAAGTGGATGACACGACTTCGCCGCGCACCGAACGCTGCATTTCCGTAACTTCCTCGGGGCGTTCGTCAATCAGCAGCACGATCAGGTGCGCATCCGGGCTGTTGGAGGCGATGGAATGAGCGATGTGCTGCAGCATCACGGTCTTGCCCGACTTCGGCGATGCCACCAGCAAGCCGCGCTGGCCCTTGCCGATGGGGGCGACGATATCGATGATGCGGCCTGTGATGTTTTCCTCGGCGCGGATGTCGCGCTCCAGGGTCATCTGCTTGGTCGGGAACAGCGGCGTCAGGTTTTCGAACAGTATCTTGTTCTTCGCATTTTCCGGGGCCTCGTCATTAACCTTGTCCACTTTCACCAGTGCGACGTAACGCTCGCCTTCCTTGGGGGTGCGGATCTCGCCTTCAATCGAATCCCCGGTATGCAGGTTGAAGCGGCGGATCTGGCTCGGGCTGACGTAGATGTCGTCCGGTCCGGCGAGGTAAGAAGTGTCCGGCGAGCGCAGGAAGCCGAAGCCGTCCGGCAGCACTTCCAGCGTTCCTTCGCCGAAAATGCTCTCGCCTTTTTTTGCCTGGTTTTTCAGCAGGGCAAAAATCAGGTCTTGCTTGCGCATGCGGTTGGCGTTGTCGATCTGGTTGGTTGTTGCCATGTCCACCAGTTCGGTGATGTGCTTGATCTTGAGGTCGGATAAATGCATAAGGAAGGGGATAGTGATCGTACGGAGTTAAGGGAAACTGGCTGCGCTAGGGGCGCCTGGCTTGGGAAGTATTACGGTTTGCGCGGGGATGCCGCGCGCCTGAACTGCCTTGAGTGTCTTTTTTAGTTATGGGTTGCTGCTGTGAGGACGAAACAGAACAGTTGCAGGCGCGATGCTAAACGGTTTAGATATGGCTGTCAATAAATGCGGTGAGTTGTGATTTTGACACCGCCCCGACCTTGGTTGCCTCGACATTGCCATTCTTGAACAGCATCAGCGTGGGTATGCCGCGGATGCCGTATTTCTGCGGAGTCTGCTGGTTTTCGTCCACATTCAGCTTGGCCACCACCAGACGTCCGGCGTATTCCCTGGCGACCTCTTCCAGCACCGGGGCGATCATGCGGCATGGGCCGCACCATTCCGCCCAGTAGTCCACCAGCACGGGCAACGGGGCTTGCAGCGCTTCGGCGGCAAAGGTTGAATCGGTGACATAACGGATGTGTTCGCTCATGGTGGGCCTCGCTTTAATTAAGTGATGACTAAAGAATCTGGTGGTTACGGTAAATGCAATGCGGGGTAAATTGGGGTGAACCGCTGGGATTTGATGCGCATCCTAACGAAAAAATGGCCGGATGTGAAGGGCAATAAAATTCCACAGGCGGGTTTTCAGCCGGGGCGCCCGTCTGCGCGCGGGCGCAGGTAAGCGGGCAGGTAGACAATCACCCATGGCAGGAAGCAGGCCAGCCATGTCGTGGCAGCGGCCAGGTACAGCCACGGACTCCATTGTGCGGGCAGCATGTCGGCCAGAATGCGCAGCAGCACGACTGCCTGCATGCCTGCGAGCGGCAGCCACATTGGCCGTCTGACATTGACCGGCAAGCCTGCGTGACCAAGGGTGACGCGCGTGGCCATGCCGATCAGCAGCGTGGAAAAGCAGCCGATAGTCAGCGCATGCAGTGGCGCCAGGCCGAGCGGGGAATGTTCGCCGTGGCTGAGCAGCAGGGTAAGGCTTTGTGCCGTGAACAGCAGGGCGGAGATACCCAGCCAGGCAAAGCCGATATGCAGTACTGCCAGCATGGGCACTGCGAGGCTGCGGCGCAGGTTCCATGCATAGGATAGATATAGCGCGCCGGCGGCCAGTGGCGCATCACAAAGCCACAGCCACGAGGATGCGCCGGCCAGCTGCAACATGCCATGGCCGACGGAGCAGGCCAGAATCACCCACCAGGGCCAATCGGCACTCGTGACACGGCTTTGCGGCAGGGCGCTGCTGGTAAAGAAGGGAATCATGCGGTGGCCGACAGTTACGAATTCCGGCAGCAGGAACAGCCAGATGCCGGCCTGCAGGGCGCAGTTCAGCCACGCCGCCTGGCCGCCCAGCAGCCAGGCGAGGTAGGCCGCCACGCCGCACCAGCCTGCGGCCAGCGTTATCAGGGCGACAATGGGATGGCGTTTGTTGTGGTGTGATGTGTCCAGCAGCACGCGCAGCAGTGCATGCCAGGCGATGGCCCAGCCGCACAGGGTGAGCATGGCGCTGACAGCAAGCAGCATCCGGTTGCCGGCCAGCCCGAGGTAAAAGCATACGGCTCCCAGCATCAACAGCACGAAGGCGGGAATGTAACGCCGTGCGGGAATTTCCTTGCCTGCCATCCAGCGCGGGAAAGTGGTCATCAAAAACCCGAACATGAAAAACGGGAACATCCCGTAGATCAACAGATAGGCATGCGCCGCGACGGGTGTTACAGGCCAGCTTACAGAGTGCGCCGGCAATTCGTAGCGCATGGACAGATCGGTCAGCCACCACAGCATTGCCGCCACGGTCTGCAATGCGCCGCCGAAGAACCTGACACGGTGCGGTGCGGCCGTGAAGATTTGCCAGCGCGACGGGGTGCGATCAGGGAGTGGAATCATGGGTTATCTGCACTGGAAATGCGGCGTCGAAAGATGCATAGGGGTTATCTTTGCAGCCCGGCCTCGACCTCTGCGCGTTTGGCTTGGCCCATCAGGCGCTCTACCAATGTCAAGGCAAAATCCATTGCTGTGCCGGGGCCGCGCGAGGTTATCAGCTTGCCGTCTTCCACCACTGCGGCTGTTTGCAAATTGATACCGGGAAAATCATCCAGGCAGGTCGGGAAGCAGGTGGCACGCTTGCCGTCGAGCAAACCGGCTGTTGCCAGCACAGAGGGTGCGGCGCAGATGGCGGCAACGTATTTCCCCTGCTGTGCCATCTGTTGCACCAGTTTCAATACCCGCGCATCGCCCTTCAGGCTGTTGGTGCCGGGCTGCCCGCCGGGCAGCACCACCATGTCGTAGCTGTGCGCCAGCGCTACGTTCAGCGTGGTGTCCGGTAGCAGCGCCACGCCGCGGCTGCCGCGCAGCGCGCCGGCAGTCAAGCCTGCCAGGGTGACGGCAACGCCGGCGCGGCGCAGAATGTTAACGACTGTGACAGCCTCGAGTTCTTCGCTGCCATCGGCAAAAATGATCAGGGCAGTTTTCATGGGTTTAAAAATTGGACAGATGAAGCAATTGTAAACTGTAACAGTTGTAGCCGGCCCGGTTCCCGCGCTCTAAAAATTGCCCGCGAGGCGCGCGCCTGCCCATCCCGGCGTTACTTCGGGCAGCAGCGCCACTTTGCCGGAACGCCGGGGCTGATTGTAGGCAACCACAGTCTGCCCGACCAGTGTGCCGATCAAAGCGCCTGCCAGCACATCAGAGGCGAAGTGGGCGTCGTGATAACTGCGCGCCACGCCGACCAGTCCGGCAACGGTATAGGAAGAACATTTCACCCAGGTTTCATCATAGTGAGCCGAGATGACCGAGGCCACGGCGAAGGCCTGGGTGGTATGCCCGGAAGGAAACGAAGCGGCTCCGCTGAACGGGCGGAAATGGGCGATGTCAGGGGTCTCGCGCGGGCGGCTGCGGCCCGTGGCGTATTTCAGCACGGGGGTGACGATGCCGCTGGCGATGAGACTGGCGGCCAGGCCGTCTTGTGCAACAGCCAGTGCCCTGTCGTTGTTTCCCGCTGCGCCCGCCAGATAAAAACCGCCCAGCACGCCCAATGAATATCCTGCACCGAAGCGTTCGACATCGCGCATGAAGCGGCCGTTGCCGGACTGGCGGCGCATCTCGTCGCGCAACGGGCGGTCGACGATTGCGGCAGTACCGGCTATGGCCAGCGCGGCCAGTCCGAAATTTTGCCATTCCGGTTTTTCCCAGCGCGACGGGGCGGTGAGGACGTGTTTGATGTCATCAACGAGCAGTTCAGCATAGGGTGTGTCGGAAGCTCGCGCGGGCTGGGCCAGGGCGGACAGCAGCGCGCTGGCGCACAGGGCTTGCAGTAAACGTGAAGCGAGGTTCAATTGCATGACCCAATCCCCCCAATATATCTTTCAGTCGCGGAAATTCTGGTATTGCAACGGGAATTCGGTGATGGATTTCCTGATAAACGCGATAGCGGCTTGCAGGTCATCGCGGTTCTTGCCGGTGACACGCACGGTGTCGCCCTGAATGCTGGCCTGCACCTTCATCTTGCTGTCCTTGAGCAGCTTGACGATCTTTTTAGCCAGCTCGATTTCCACCCCCACCTTCACTGTGCAGACACGTTTCACCTTGTTGCCGCTGATTTTTTCGACCTTGTCGCTGATGTCCAGACACTTGATATCCACGCCGCGCTTGGCCAGTCTGGCATTGAGGATGTCCTGCACCTGGCCCAGCTGGAATTCATTGTCGGCGAACACGGTGAGCGCCAGTTCAGCCTGCTCCACACGCGCATCGGAGCCCTTGAAGTCGAAGCGCGTGCCAACTTCCTTGTTGGTCTGGTCGACCGCGTTCTTGACTTCCGTTTTCTCTGCTTCGGAAACGATATCAAATGACGGCATGGTTGCTCCTTGTTGATTGCTCGTAGGTCGGGTTTTAACCCGACATGTCGGGCTGAAGCCCGACCTACATCCAGTTGCTTAACCGAAGCTGCAGACGTAATTCACTTCGTCTTTGGCGTGTATCTCGAAGCTGCCGTTTGCCGCAACCTTGAAGCTCGTGCCTGCGGTATAGGTTTTGAACGCAGGTTCTCCGGCGATCTTCACCGAGCACTCGCCAGCGGTGATCTCCATCAGTTCCGGTGTGCCCACGTTAAACACCAGCTGGCTGCCCGGCATGACGACGCCGACGGTCTTGCGCGAGCCGTCCGGAAGGAATACCGAGTGCGATACGCATTTGCCGCCGAAGAACACATTGGCTTTTTTGCCGACACTGACGTTGTCGATTCTGTCTGACATGCTGGATTCCTTTTTCGATTGATTGGCTTCTACTTGGGTTCGTTGGCCTTCACGCCTTTTTGATAAGTGGCATAGACATAGACCGGGGTGCCGAGATCACCTAAATGTTTTTCGATCAGCGGCTTCACATCGCTCCAATCCAAACCGTTCATGCCGCATGAGAGGCGCGGCAAGGCGAGGCTGGCCAGCTTCTCCTTCTGCGCGAAATTGCGCAGGGCATGCAGTGCGTGGTTCACATGGCTGAGCGTAGCATGTCCGGGCTTGCTGCCGTGAGCGTAAGCGGCATCCTGTGTGAACAGATTGACGATATGGCGGTTGTCTGCGCTCGTCCAGGTCCATAACCCGCCCGACTTGGGATGCTGGGTCTGGCAGAAATGGCGGAAATCCTTGTACAGCGCCGGCATGCGTTCGCGCAATTGCAGCGCGAGGCCGTGATGGAAGTCATCGTTCGGCGCGACGCCCTGCACGATGGCTTTCGCGCCGCTCAACAGGATGTCACCGCTCAGTTCGTAAAGCATGGCGCCCTCCGCGCTATTGCTTTTTTTGCAGGTTCGCCGCGATGCGCATGCGCAGCGCGTTCAGCTTGATGAAGCCGCCCGCGTCTTTTTGGTCGTAGGCGCCCTTGTCATCCTCGAAGGTGGCGATGGTCGGGTCGAACAGCGAGTCGGTCCTGGAGTCGCGCCCCACCACGATCACGTTGCCCTTGTACAGCTTGACGCGCACCCAGCCGTTGACGTGCTGCTGCGTATGGTCAATCATGGTCTGCAACGCTTTGCGCTCCGGGCTCCACCAGTAACCGTTGTAGATCATGCTGGCGTAGCGCGGCATCAGGTCATCTTTCAAATGCGCCACTTCGCGGTCCAGCGTGATCGATTCGATGGCGCGGTGCGCCTTGAGCATGATGTTGCCGCCCGGGGTCTCGTAGCAGCCGCGCGACTTCATGCCGACATAGCGGTTTTCCACCAGATCGAGACGGCCGATGCCGTGCTTGCCGCCCAGTTCATTCAGCTTGGCCAGCGCTTGCGCCGGGCTGAGATGCTTACCGTTGAGCGCTACGATGTCGCCGTTCTTGAATTCGATGTCGAGATATTCGGCGGCATCCGGCGCCTTTTCCGGTGACACTGTCCAGCGCCACATGCTTTCCTCGGCTTCGGCGGCGGGGTTCTCCAGATGGCGGCCTTCGAAGCTGATGTGCAGCAGGTTCGCGTCCATCGAGTAGGGGCTGCCGCCTTGTTTGTGTTTCATGTCTATCGGAATGCCTGCCTTCTCGGCGTAAGCCATCAGCTTCTCACGCGACAGCAGATCCCATTCGCGCCACGGCGCGATGATCTTGATGTTTGGGTTCAGCGCATAAGCGCCCAGTTCGAAACGCACTTGGTCGTTGCCCTTGCCGGTGGCACCGTGCGAAATTGCCTCAGCACCGACGTGTTTGGCGATTTCTATCTGGCGCTTGGCGATCAGCGGGCGCGCGATGGAGGTGCCGAGCAAATATTCGCCCTCGTAAATGGCGTTGGCGCGGAACATCGGAAACACGAAATCCCGCACGAACTCCTCGCGCAGGTCGTCAATGAAAATGTTTTCCGGCTTAATGCCCATTTTCAGGGCCTTGGCGCGCGCCGGCTCCAGCTCCTCACCCTGGCCGATGTCGGCGGTGAAAGTGACCACTTCGCAGCGGTAGGTGTCCTGCAACCACTTGAGGATCACCGAGGTATCCAGCCCGCCGGAATAGGCGAGAACAACTTTTTTTATCGCACTCATTTTCTTTTCACTTGTAGGTTGGGTTAGGCCGCAGGCCGTAGCCCAACAATTTCGGATGGCGGGTTACGCCGCTATGCGGCTAACACTCCTTGCATTTTAATTGTTCACCTTGCCCAGCAACAGGTATTCCATTAATGCTTTCTGTACGTGCAACCTGTTTTCCGCTTCGTCCCACACCACGGACTGCGGGCCGTCGATCACTGCGGCGTCCACTTCCTCGCCGCGATGGGCGGGCAGGCAATGCATGAACAGCGCGTCCGGTTTTGCCACGGACATCATTTCCGCATCCACGATCCAGTCGGCGAATGCCTTGCGGCGAGTGTCATTTTCGCGTTCGAAACCCATGCTGGTCCACACGTCGGTGGTGACCAGATCGGCGCCGCGCGCGGCATCCATCGGGTCGGCAAATTCTTCGTAATTGTCTTCGCCGAACAGTCCGGCGCGTTCCGGTTCCACTTCGTAGCCGGGCGGGGTGGAAACGTGCACGTTGAAATCGAACACTTCCGCCGCTTGCAGCCAGGTGTTGCACACATTGTTGGAATCGCCGATCCATGCCACGGTCTTGCCCTGGATAGTCCCGCGCTGCTCGATGTAGGTATAGATGTCGGCGAGAATCTGGCATGGATGATATTCGTTGGTCAGCCCGTTGATCACTGGCACGCGCGAATTTGCCGCGAAGCGCTCGATGATTTCCTGTTCGAAAGTGCGGATCATTACCAGATCGCTCATGCGCGAGATGACTTGCGCTGCGTCCTCGACCGGCTCGCCGCGCCCCAGTTGCGAGTCGTGCGTATTGAGGTAGATGGCGTTGCCGCCGAGCTGTTGTATGCCGGCCTCGAACGACAGCCGTGTGCGTGTGGAGCTTTTTTCGAAAATCATCACCAGCGTGCGGTCCACCAGCGGATGGTATTTTTGATAGGCCTTGAAGCGCTGCTTGATGAGGCGCGTGCGCTCAAACAGGTGCTCGAACTCCGTGCGGCTGAAATCCCTGAATTGCAAAAAATGTTTGATGTCCATGCTACGTGCCTTGCGTCAAGAAATCGGTGATCAGCGGGCATAACATGTCCAGCAATTGCTGTGCCTCTGCCTGGGTGAACACCAGTGGCGGCAATAAGCGGATGACATTGTCGGCGGTGACATTGATCAGCAGTCCCTGCTCAAGCGCGCGCTGCACCAGATCGCCACAGGGTTTGTTCAGTTCGATGCCGATCATCAGACCCTGCCCGCGGATGGAGGTAACTCCGGCAAGCCGGCCCAGCCGCTGATGGAAGCCTTGCAGCAGGAAGTTGCCGATGGTTGCGGCGTGGTCGAGCAGCTTGTCTTGCTCCAGAATATTCAGCGTGGTGAGCGCAGCCTGGCTTGCCAGCGGATTGCCGCCGAAGGTTGAGCCGTGGTTGCCGGGCTTGAAGGTGCCAGCCGCCTTGCCGGCGGCCAGGCAGGCGCCGACAGGCACGCCGGAGCCCAGGCCTTTTGCCAGGGTCATCACGTCCGGCAGGATGCCGCTGTGCTGGTGGGCGAACCATTTGCCGGTGCGGCCGATGCCGCATTGCACCTCGTCCAGCATCAGCAGCCAGTCGTGCCGGTCGCAGATCTGCCGCAGTTGTTCCAGATAATGGATGTCCAGGGTGCGGATGCCGCCTTCGCCCTGGATCGGCTCGACCAGCACCGCCACGACATCGTGATTGTGTTCGGCGACCTGGCGGATGGCCGCAAGATCATCATAAGGCACGCGCACGAAACCCTTGACCAGCGGCTCGAAACCGGCCTGCACCTTGCGGCTGCCGGTGGCGGACAGGGTGGCCAGGGTGCGGCCGTGAAACGCCTTCTCCATCACGATGATGCTGGGTATTTCGATGCCCTTGTGGTGGCCGACCATGCGCGCCAGCTTGATCGCCGCTTCATTGGCCTCGCAGCCGGAGTTGCACAGGAACACCTCCTGCATCTTGGACAGCGCGCACAGCTTGTCGGCAAGCTGTTCCTGCTCGCGCACCTGATAGATGTTGGAGACATGGATCAGTTTGCCGATCTGCGCATTGAGCGCGGCGGTGAAACGCGGATGGGCATGCCCTAGCGTATTGACGGCGATGCCGGCGAGAGCATCGAGATAGCGCCTGCCGCCGCTGTCCCACAACCAGGCGCCTTCACCGTGTGTGAAGGCGACCGGCAGGCGGGTGTAGGTGTTCATCAAGTGCGACATAAAAAGTGGGTGCCCCTAAAAATCCAGATTTCATCCCAACTACTGCGTTGCTCAAAAATTTTAGTTCCGGCTAACCTGAAGGTTAGCCTTCACTGAAACTTCGTTTTCTTGCGCCTTGCTGACAATTCCACACGGGCTTCAGCCCGTAGTGGATCGGCGTCCCCTTGTGGGGTATTTGGGCGAACTCTGAATTTTTTAGAGGCACCCAAATGACAGACGGCGGCAGAGCCGCCGTGTTAAGTCCAGAAGGTTGCGTATATTGAGCCAAACCACCCTTGCCATGCAAGGGGAAAGTTATTCCAAAAACAAAAGCCGGCAATTCTGCCGGCTTGGTTCTGGGTGCAGCCGGAAGGGCAGCCTCAGGCCATCGCCTTGATGGCGGCAGACAGGCGGCTCTTATGGCGCGCGGCCTTGTTCTTGTGGATAATCTTCTTGTCGGCGATGGAGTCCACGATGCTGGTGGATTCGCTGAACACAACCTTTGCGGCGGCCTTGTCACCCGCTTCGATGGCTTTCACCACCTTTTTGATTGCGGTGCGCAATTCCGAACGCAGACCCGTGTTGTGGCCGCGTTGTTTATCCGCTTGTCTTGCGCGCTTTCTGGCTTGTGCGCTATTTGCCATGGCAACTCCTTGAGAATTCGCTTGCGATAAAAGGCGCGCATTATATGAAGGCTCGCCCGCTTTGGCAAATGTTTATTTTTTGCGCGGCATTTCGGGAATTATTCGGCCCATAGAAACCAACGGCGAGTCGGTGGGTACATCTCTGCCGGGCGCGTGCCTACAAATAATGCGGCGAATCAAAGAAACGGATCAAATTGCGCCCATCCTCTTTTGCTTGATACATCGCCATATCTGCCAATTTGAGAATATCTTCCGCATTGGACTCGTGGTTGATGAACACTACAACGCCGATACTCGACGTGCAATGATGTACGACAGTAATGGTTTCCGCTTCGCACTCATGCTGAATTGTCAGCACGTAAGGCTCGGCCAGAATGATGCGGATTTTCTCGGCGACGATGCCGGCTTGTGTAGTGGACTCGGCTTTATCCACATCCAGCTCGCTGAGCAATACCACAAACTCATCCCCGCCGAAACGCGCGACGGTGTCCACTTCACGCACACAGCCGGTAAGGCGGTGCGCCACTTCCCTCAGCAGCAAATCGCCCGCAACATGCCCGTGCCTATCATTGAGCGATTTGAAGTTATCCATATCCAGAAACATCAGCGCGCCATAACGGCCACTGCGTTTGCTGGCGGCCATTGTTTGAACCAGCCTGTCCTCCAGCAGATGGCGATTAGGGAGCTGCGTCAAGGCGTCATGGAAAGCCATATTGTGGATTTTTTCATCGAACTTGGCGATGAGTTTCTGCCATTCGGCAACGGCGCGATCAGTTCTGCGTACGGAGAAAAACAGCGTGGCGTATAGCGCAGCAAAGACGCAAAACACAATTAGCGCGATTCGGATTGTGTTAGCGTAGATGTGTTTATAAACCGGTGTGGCATCCGCATAGACTTCGATGGCTCCTATGGGTTTTTCTGATTGAGTCAGGGGCATATATGTCAAGACAACATAGACATCATGCGTCACGCCGGTTTTGCTGAGAAACGCATCACGGAATGCTATCTGGTGCATCACTTCGCCACGCAGCGCTTTTGCCAGCATATCTGGATGCGTGCTGGTTCCGCCGATTTCGCTCCGGGCAGATGAGTAAATAGTTGCTCCCGACAGATTATATATTTTCAGCTTGAAAATATCGTGCTCCTGAGCCAATTCCAGCGCAGCATTGAATAAATCGATATTCGGGTTTGTCTGCAGGGCTTGGGTATCGAGCCCGTTGCTGGTGACGACTAGGGTGTTGATCTGGTAGCCCAGCAAGTGCAAGAGATGAATCGCAGTTTTTTCATTATCCTGCGTGGCGATTTTTTGGTGCTCGGCAAGTTGATCCTGCCGGTACAGAAATATCAGGATGGTGGCGGTGATAAGCATAGCCGCCAGGCTGTTGATTGAGAGCCGGCGCAGCAGAGGAAATTTGTTCGCTGCGAGGAGGCTCCTTGTATCCGCCCTTTGGTTGCTGTCATCCACAGTCATGTTGCCCATCGCCATCTACGGCAGAGAACTGCACCATACACCAAATGTTTTAGGATTCATATATGCCGAAAGGCCTATATACATACAGGTTCCCATCCTGCCGCCGCCTGTCGCGGGCACATGGATAGCGGGGGCGCTTTTCCGCCGTGCCGGGCAGTAATGGTATGATGGCTCTCGCACCATAAAAAATATTCTAGAGAGGTGAAACATGTTGTCCGATGCCGCCGAATTCGTTATCAAAGGGATAACCGTGGAAGGGGACGTCTTCCAGCCGGCGGATTGGGCGGAGCGCCTGTGCGATTCGTTGGCCAGGACGGGAGCGGATGGGCACAAGACCTGTTCTTCGTATGTCCGCCCGATGGTGACTGAGGGCATAAAGTCCGTGCTGGTGCGTGTTGCATTGCAGAAAGCCGACCCTGGGGCGTTCGACATGATCAAGCGGTATATTGCCGAGAATCGCCTCATGGTGCGTTCCGGGCGTGGCAGCCGGGACGCCGAAGCCACCGGGCCGCATCCGTCCATCAGCAAGGAGCGTCGCGATCCGAGCCGCAACAACTGGTAATTTCGTGTATGCATTTCGAGCGGGCAAGGCATGAACCTGCTTAAGGCACTCGCCACCATCAGCAGCCTGACGCTGGCATCGCGCATCCTCGCCTTCGTCCGCGATGTGTTGATCGCGCGCATCTTCGGCGCGGGCATGGCGACCGACGCTTTCTTCGTCGCCTTCAAGCTGCCCAACCTGTTGCGCCGCCTGTTTGCGGAGGGCGCATTCTCCCAGGCCTTCGTGCCGATTTTCGGCGAATACAAAAACCGCCGCGGCCATGACGAAACCAAGTTGCTGGTGGACCATGTCGTTACGCTGCTGGCGATCATCCTGTTCGCCGTCACGCTCATCGGCATCATCGCCGCGCCAGTACTGGTGTACATCAGCGCGCCGGGTTTCGTGAAAGACCCGGGCAAGTTCGCGCTCACCGTCCAACTGTTGCGCATCACATCCCCTTACATCTTCTTCATCTCGCTGGTCGCGGTGGCGGCGGGCATCCTCAACACCTACAACAAATTCTGGGTGCCTGCCTTTGCGCCCATCCTGCTCAACCTGTGTTTCATCGGCGCGGCGCTGTGGCTGGCGCCGTATTTTGACCCGCCGATCATGGCGCTGGCATGGGCGGTGTTCCTGGCAGGCTTCGTGCAGCTCGCATTTCAAATCCCGTTCCTGAAAAAGATCGGCATGTTGCCGGTCTGGAGCTTCAACCTGCAAGATGCCGGAGTATGGCGCATCATCAGGCAGATGGGGCCGGCGGTGTTCGGCGTGTCCATCGGCCAGATCAGCCTGATCATCAACACCATCTTTGCCTCGTTCCTGGCGGCGGGAAGCGTGTCGTGGCTGTATTACGCGGACCGGCTGATGGAATTCCCCACCGGCATCCTGGGCGTGGCCATCGGCACGATTCTGCTGCCATCGCTTTCCAAGTGCCATGCCGATAACGACACGGCGGAATATTCCAGGCTGCTGGATTGGGGTTTGCGCCTGACCATCATCTTGACGCTGCCTGCCGCGTTGGCCCTGGGCATGATCGGCGTGCCACTGCTGGCGACCTTCTTTCAGCATGGCGCGTTCGCCGCGCACGACGTGCTGATGACGCGCCAGGCGCTGGCCGGCTACAGCGTGGGGCTGATCGGTCTGATCCTGGTGAAAATCCTCGCGCCCGGTTTCTACGCGCGGCAGAATATCCGAACCCCGGTGAAGATAGGCGTCATCACACTGCTGGCCACGCAGGCGATGAACGCGCTGTTTATCGGCTGGATACAACACGCCGGACTGGCCCTGTCCATCGGCCTCGGCGCATGCCTGAACTCCGCAATCCTGTTCCATTCCCTGCGCAAACACGGCATCTATCAACCCGAACCGGGCGGGGCAAAATTTTTCGCCAAGGTAGGCATCGCCTTATTGGCACTGGCAGTCGTGCTGTGGTTCGGCATGGGCACTGAGCAGAGCTGGCTGACCGGCGCTGGCTGGTTGCGGATCCTGCACTTGTCCGCGCTGGTTGCCGGAGGGGTGGTGGTTTACTTTGCCGTGCTGGCTGC
>JAGWMH010000270.1 GCA_028871775.1 Betaproteobacteria bacterium | reverse complement strand
ATGGTAATACTCGCCCGCGCCGAAACCGTAATCGATGAACAGCAGCACGCCCTTGTCCAGGCGCTCGCACAGGCTGCCGATCAGTCCGCGCGCGGCGAGCGAAATTTCGCTCAGGTAGTCGCCCTCTGCGTTAATTTGTTGCGCCGCTTGCAGCAGTGCTGGGTTCTCAATCTGGCGTTCCTGCCAGGCGAAATTCTTTCCCTCGCTCGCCACGCCGCGCTCGTTAATTGTACAGTCGTGGTTCTGTAGGTCGGGGTTTATCCCGACATCGCCGTCATGTCGGGATAAATCCCGACCTACGCGCCAGTGCACCAGATGCACCGGCAATGCGTCGAGCACCTCGTTGGCAATGAGCGCCCCGGAAATGCTGTCCGGCAGTGCATCCAGCCAATGCACCCGCGCAGCCTGATGCGGCACACGCTCTCGCAGCAGCGCTTGCTGGCGTTCGCGCAAATCGGCGCTCACTTCCAGAATCGAATAACTCTCCGGCAGGCAGCCCGATTGCTCCAGTTCAGCCAATATATCGGCGGCCAACTTGCCGCTGCCCGCGCCGAGCTCGAGGACGTGCGGCGCGCTCTGCGCCATGACCTCGGCCACTTGCCGCGCCAGCGTGCGGCCAAACAGCGGGGAGATTTCCGGGGCAGTGACGAAATCCCCCGCAGCGCCGAACTTGCGCGCCCCCGCGCTGTAGTAGCCCAGCCCCGGCGCATACAGCGCCAGTTCCATGAAGCGCGAAAACGGAATCCAGCCGCCCTGCGCCGCGATGTCGCCAAGGATGAGGTCGCGCAGCCGGTCGCTGTGTGCCTGGGCTTCGGGAGAAGGGAGGGGGAGGGGGAGGGATGGAGGCATGGTCGGGTATAATCTGCGAGGACTGGAAGTGTAGTGGAGAGTGCAATGCAAGGCAAAGTCGTTTTGGTGACGGGTGGGGCGAAGCGCGTGGGTGCGGCGATCTGCCGCCGGCTGCATGCGGCGGGCGCGCAAATCGCCGTGCATTACCGTAGTTCCGAATCAGAAGCGCTGGCTTTGCAAACAGAACTGAATAAACTGCGCCCGAAAAGCGCCGCCGTGTTTCAGGCGGATCTGCTCGACCCGCACGCTTTGCCGCAACTGGTGCACCACACGGTGCGACACTTCGGGCGGCTGGATGCGCTGGTCAACAATGCCTCCAGTTTTTTTGCCACGCCGCTGGGCGAGATAGACGAGCAGCACTGGAACGACCTGATCGGCACCAACCTGAAGGCGCCGCTGCTGCTGGCGCAGGCGGCAGCCGACGAGCTGCGCCGCAACCACGGCGCCATCGTCAACATCGTGGACATCCATGCCGAGCGTCCGATGCGCGGCCACCTGCTGTACAGCGTGGCCAAATCCGGATTGACCGCGCTGACGCGCGCGCTGGCGCAGGAAATGGCGCCGCAGGTGCGCGTCAACGCCGTCGCTCCCGGCGTTATCATGTGGCCGGAAAATACGGAGTGGGTGGACGAGGAGCAACGGCGCAAAATTGTCGCGCATACCCTGCTCAAGCGCGAAGGCGAGCCGGACGATGTCGCGCGCACGGTGCTATTTTTGTTAAGCGATGCGCCTTACATTACCGGGCAGGTTATCGCCGTGGACGGCGGAAGAAGTATTAACATCTAAACGAAAACATGAACGACATTACGCAACCCATCCACTTCGAGCGCCACTCCACCAACTTCAACCGCCTGCGCGGGCGGCTGGAGCATCAGGTCGGCAATGCGATCGCCGATTTCAACATGATCGAGGAGGGCGATACCGTGATGGTGTGCCTGTCCGGCGGCAAGGATTCCTACACCCTGCTGGAAATTCTGCGCGCCCTGCAAAAGCGCGCGCCGATAGACTTCCGCATCGTCGCCATGAACCTCGACCAGAAGCAGCCGGGCTTTCCGGAACATATCCTGCCGGAATATTTCCAGTCCATCGGCGTGGAATACCGCATCGAGGCGCAGGACACCTATTCCATCGTCAAGGAAAAAATCCCCGAGGGCAAAACCACCTGCTCTCTGTGCTCGCGGCTGCGGCGCGGCATCATCTACCGCGTGGCGAGTGAGCTGGGCGCGAACAAGATCGCGCTGGGACACCACCGCGACGACATGATCGAGACGCTGTTCCTGAACATGTTCTTCGGCGGCAAACTCAAGGCCATGCCGCCCAAGCTGGTCACCGACAAGGGCGACCACATCGTCATCCGCCCGCTGGCCTATTGCGCCGAGAAAGACATCGCGCGTTTTGCGCGCGGCATGGAATTCCCCATCATCCCCTGCAACCTGTGCGGCTCGCAGGAGAACATGCAGCGGCAGAACATCAAGGAAATGCTGGCTGCATGGGAGCAACAGTATCCGGGGCGCAGCCAGACCATCTTCACCGCGATGCAGAACGTCGCGCCCTCGCACCTGCTCGATGGCAGCCTGTTCGACTTCAGGAATCTCAAGCTGGGCGACGTGGTGGCGGAAGGCGACGTGGCGTTTGATTAGACGTCATTTCCGGCTGCGCGGGAATGACGAAGTGCTCAGGCCGCAGGATTCACCGCAACCTTGAAAATCGCCTTGCGGATGTTCCCGGTTGCAACCAGCGGCGCATGCGCATCCTCCGGGAAGAAAATGCAGAAAGTGCCCGGCGGCACGGCGATCCACGAAGCGGGCGCATCATGGAAGAACCGGATATCCTTCTTCG
>JAGWMH010000269.1 GCA_028871775.1 Betaproteobacteria bacterium | reverse complement strand
CATTGTGGTTTTGTATTGGGCCAGTATTGAAAAAGCGCCCAAATTGACTATCCCAAAAAAAGAATTTGAAACTGGAAACCGACGAGGTTAGCTCAGCGCTTCCCGGGTGCTGATTGAACTGCAAGTGCAGAGCGACAAGTTCCGGTGCGACAAACAGCAAAGACAAAGTCAGGGCAACTAGCCACTTGACGCTAAATAACTTTGACCATTGATTCTGATACAACCACAAACAGACCATGCCGCTGGAAATCGTGAATAAAGTAAAAATGCCTTTAGTCATAATAGCCATGGCGGTGAATAGCGCGCCTAACACCAGATATTTTATGCGGAATTGTGCGTCATAGCGCAACCAGTAATAGCAGGCCGGCATGATTTGGCCAGTCAGATAGGTTTCTGCTTTGACTTCGATACTTGCATCCATCAGATTAAAAATCGATACGTAAAGCAATACAGCAAGCACCGCCGTCTGCCTGTTATAAAGCATCCTGGCTAAGCGATATGTGTAATACGCGCCGATGAGATGGAAAATGAAACCCGGCAAGATGTAAGTTAACGCACTGATTCCCCCCAATTTGAAGAATAATGCCGTAATCCAAAACGGTAGATGAGGTTTGTCCAGCCATGCGTGGCCATCCAGCACCAAACTTGCCCAGTCATGGCTTAAAACAATATGTTGCGCGAGTGCTGCGTAGGTAATTGCATCTCCGCTATTGATGACAGGAGAAAACATCGCTGCGGCATTGATCAACACCGTGATGAAGGCGATCCATTGGAGATGCTTTGGAAAATTCACAATTTCTGTTAGCTAATTCAGTGAAGTATCGTAATCTTATTACACTGGAATCGCGGCCACGCAGTGCCCATTAGATTCGTCCGGACTAGCGCGCCAACTGCAACCTGAAAGCTGAACACCATCTGTTGGCGAAAGTGAATAACTGTAACGGCCCATTACCGGACTCCAAGTTCAGGCAATAGTCCCATCCACATAAAACCACTGCCCCGCCTCGCGCACGAAGCGGCTGACCTCATGCAAACGATGCGCGCGACCACCCACCTTGTAGCGCGCCACGAATTCCACAACCGCGTGACCCGGCACTGACTGCTCATGCCGCTTCACTTCCAGCCCCATCCATTTGCTGCGCGGTTCGGTTGCAAGATCGAGTGAGGCCGGGCGGGTGCTGTGATGCCAGGTTGCCAGCAGGTAATCTTCACGGCCGAGTGTGTAGGCGGTGTAGCGCGAGCGCATCAGTGCTTCGGCAGTGGGTGCGGCTTCGCCGCCATCCAGATAGCGGCCGCAGCAGTCGGGGTAGTTTTTGTTGCTGTTGCAGGGGCAAAGGGTGGGCTGATTATTCTTCATTCAACACCTTAAAGATTTCGACTTTGTCATTCTGGCGGCCCTCTCTCCAACTCTCTCCCAGGGGGAGAGAGGGCAATCGTTCCCTCTCCCGCTTGCGGGAGAGGGTTAGGGAGAGGGCTGCCGGAATCCAGTTAAATTAAACCGCTGGATGCCGGATCAAGCCCGGTATGACGATCACGCCTGCCACAACGGCGCCTCATCCATCAACGCGATCTGCTCGCGCAATTCGAGGATGCGGTCCTGCCAATAGCGCTGGGTGTTGAACCACGGGAACGCCTGCTGAAAGGCGAGGTCATCCCAGCGCTGCGCGAGCCATGCCGCGTAATGGATCAGGCGCAGGGTGCGCAGCGCTTCGACCAGATGCAATTCGCGTTCGTCGAAATCGTAGAAATCCTCATAGCCCGCCAGCACATCGGTCAACTGCCGCACCATGTCGGCGCGCTCGCCCGACAGCAGCATCCACAAGTCCTGCACCGCCGGCCCCATGCGGCTGTCGTCGAAATCCACGAAATGCGGGCCATCGTCCGTCCACAGCACGTTGCCCGCGTGACAGTCGCCGTGCAGGCGCAGAGACTTCACATCGCCCGCGCGCTCAAAGCAGTGGCGCACGCCGTCCAGCGCCTGATCCAACACGCTGCGATAGGCCGCATGGAGATCAGCCGGAATGAAATCATGCGCCAGCAGATAATCGCGCGGCGCGGCGCCAAATGTTTCGATGTTCAGTTCGGGGCGGTGCTGAAACGGCTGGAGCGCACCGACGGCGTGGATGCGCCCGAGGAAGCGCCCCATCCATTCCAGGGTATGGCGGTCTTCCAGTTCCGGTGCACGCCCGCCGTGTTTGGGGAAAACGGCGAAGCGGAACCCCTCGAAGCTGTGCAACGTTTTCCCATTCAGCGCCAGCGCCGGCACCACAGGAATTTCGCGCTCTGCCAGTTCCTGCACGAAGGCGTGTTCCTCGAGTATCGCCGCATCCGTCCAGCGCGCGGGGCGATAGAATTTCGCCACCAGCGGCGCGCGCTGTTCCATGCCGATCTGGTACACGCGGTTCTCGTAGCTGTTGAGCGCCAGCAGGCGGCCATCGCTGCGGAAGCCCACACTTTCCAGCGCGTTCAGCACGCAATCGGGGGTGAGCGTAGAGAAATTTTGCGGCTGTGGGCTATTCACGATTATCCTGGAAAAAGCAATTAGCCACAGAGATCACAGAGGACACAGAGATAAACCTGCGCATTTCTCTGTGCTCTCTGTGTACTCTGTGGCCTGAATTATGGTTTTAGCTTGTTCTGTGTTCACGCAAATCTTACCGCCCCCGCCCGCCGGAGCGATGTAGCACGGGCGCAGCACCACGGC
>JAGWMH010000268.1 GCA_028871775.1 Betaproteobacteria bacterium | reverse complement strand
CCGGAAAAAAAATTCAGGTCGTCGAAGACGAACGGATTGCCGAGAAATGGCAGATAAACCAGACACACCGCTGCAAACAGCGAAAGCAGCCAGCCGCGGTCGCGCCGACGAAAATAATCAAATAATCTTGCGCGGAAATTCATAACAACCCCTCCAAAAAATAAACCCCTCCGAAGAGGGGTTTGCGTGCTCCCACCAGCAAGATTACGAGCAGTTATTGAAGTACTTCTGGGCAATCGTATCAAGACCTGCACTACACTTGTAGTGCCATACCAAAGCTGTCGTGCCAGCTACAGAATCAGTAGCAGGAACCGTTGGGGCTGTGTTTGCCGCAGTTCCCGTAATACCGGTGGTAGGTGAAATGGAAATAGCCTGGCCATTAATCGTAGTTGCCTTAATATTACCCAGCGTCAGGGTCATGGCAAAGCTTGCTCCGGTTGCATTGGTAGCATAATCCAGTTCAGTCACCTCAGCAGGCAGAAGAGGAAATGTTGTTAAACCAATCGACGTCCAAACATCGGGGCCTGCATCAGCTGTTCCAGATGTTGCAGTTGTTACTGTTGCTGGCCCTGCCGGGAAAGCACCATTTTGTTGAAAGGTCATCGCGAGTGCTGTCTTAATCGAATCCATGGTGGATTGCACCTTGGACAGCTTGGCCTTGACCACGTAATCCTGATAGGCGGGGATCGCCACCGCAGCCAGAATACCGATGATCGCGACCACGATCATCAATTCGATCAGGGTAAAACCTTTTTGTAGTTGTTTCATAATAAAGCTCCTTTTGGTTTGAACATCACACACGGGGTGTGCGATTGATTAGCAGCAGGATCTGTGCCACAACAGCCTGCCTGCCTAACATCCCGTATTTTAAAGGGTAGCAGGAGGCAGAGACACTTTTTCACAGCATTCGCCCAGCGCCACTCGCCCATCCGCGTCACCTGACGTGACAATTTGCGTCAGTCCAGCGGTTGATAGCCGGGAATATTGCTCACATCCACTTCGTCTATCTGCGCGGGGTGGAGGAATTGCTGCGCATAGGTCAGATACACTTTCTCGCGCATGAAGATATCGAACAGGTCCGGATCGATATGCCCGTTGAGTTTGAATTTGCCGAGAATGGTTAGTGATTCGGTGAGGGTCTTGCCATGCTTGTATGGCCTGTCCTTGGCGGTGAGCGCTTCAAAAATATCGGCGATGCCCATCACCCGTGCCTGCACCGACATTTGCTCGCGCGTCAAACCTTTCGGATAGCCCTTGCCATCCATGCGCTCATGGTGTCCGCCGGCGTATTCCGGCACGTTCTTGAGGTGTCTCGGCCACGGCAGCGATTCCAGCATCTTGATGGTTACGACTATGTGGTGGTTGATAATCTCACGCTCTGCCGCCGTCAAGGTGCCAGCATGTATGGTGAGATTCTCGACTTCATCGTCACTCAGAAAATTGCCCAGTCCCCCTGAAACATCGCGCCATTGATAGGCAGCAATTTGGCGCACACGCTGCTGCGCCTCCTCCGGCATGGCTTCGCCGCCGAAGTTGCAATGGCGCAAAAATTCGCGGTCATCATCGAGTTGCTGTATGCGCGCCTCATATTCGGCACGAATTGCGGCTTCGCCGTTACCCTTGCGCAGCCCCCGCAAGGGGGACGCCGATGGGTGCCCGGCAGCTTCGCTGCCACCCTTTCGCAGCATGGCGATTTCGGCATCGCGCTTGAGCACCTCAAATCGAGTATCCAGCAAATAGATACGATCAAAAATGGTTTGCAGCTTGGTTGATTTGTCCACCACATGCACCGGGGTAGTGATCTTGCCGCAGTCGTGCAACATGCCGGCGATTTTTAGCTCGTACCGATCCTTGTCGGTCATCACAAAATCCTTGAGCGGACCGCGCTCGGTGCGGTTGACCGCCTCGGCAATCATCATGGTCAGCACCGGTACGCGCGCGCAGTGCCCACCGGTATAAGGCGACTTGTCGTCGATTGCGGTGTTGATGAGGTTGATTAAGGATTCGAACAGTTCTTCCAGTTGCTTGATCAGGCGGCGATTGGTCAGTGCAATGGCGGCTTGCGAAGCAAGCGATTCCAGCAACTGCTGATCGTCCTTTGAAAACGGGACTATCGCGCCGCTTTCCCGGTCCTGCGCGTTGATCAGTTGCAGCACGCCGATGACTTGATCCTCGTGGTCGCGCATCGGCACCGTAAGGAACGAAGTGGAGCGGTAGCCGTTCTTGGCATCAAAATTTTTTGTCCCGGAGAAATCGTAGCCTTCGGCAGCATAGGCATCAGGGATGTTGACTGTTTCACCACTGAGCGCCGCGTGGCTCACCACCATGGCGTGGTTGGGATTACCCGCCGCATCATAAAGCTGGACGGGATAGTACTTGATCGGCACCCCGCTGGTTCCGCCCATCGCGATGTTCAGCGAATCGGTGCGCAGAATTTCGAAACGCAGCACCCGCTGTTCCGGTTCGTGCAGATAAAGCGTGCCCGCATCGGCATTGGTAATGCGCTTGGCCGCAACCATAATAGTTTCCAGCAGGCTGTTGATGTTGCGCTGTTTCGACAGCGCGATGCCGATCTCGTTGAGTTCCTTGAGCCGGTGGAGCAGATTATCCGCAGAGTCCATGGAGTAGTCGGTAGTTGATAACTGATAAGTTGGTGGGCGACTTTGGTTTGATTTTAACTAGCGGCTAACGACTAGCCGCTAATAACTA
>JAGWMH010000267.1 GCA_028871775.1 Betaproteobacteria bacterium | reverse complement strand
CTGGCAAACGTGCCATCCTCATCCAGCACGTAAGCCACGCCGCCGGACATGCCCGCGGCAAAATTGCGCCCGGTCTGACCCAGCACAACCACCATGCCGCCGGTCATGTATTCGCAGCCGTGGTCGCCCAGGCCTTCCACCACCGCGATGGCGCCGGAATTGCGCACGGCAAAACGCTCCCCCGCCACGCCGCAGAAGTAGCCCTCGCCGCTGGTCGCGCCGTACAGTACCGTGTTGCCGACGATGATATTGTCTGCCGCCACAAATTTGCACTCCCTGGGCGGCAGCACCACGATGCGCCCGCCGCACAAACCCTTACCGGCATAGTCGTTGCACTCGCCGGTCAGTTCCAGCGTAATGCCGTGCGCGAGGAAGGCGCCGAAACTCTGTCCGGCCGAGCCATTCAACTTCACGGTGATGGTATTGGCCGGCAGTCCGGCCTGGCCATAACGCTTCGCCACTTCATGCGACAGCATGGCGCCGACGGTGCGGTTGACATTCCTGATGGCGCTCTCGATGACCACCGGTTTTTTATGTTCCAGCGCGGCCCCTGCTTGCGCGATCAACCGGTTATCCAGCGCCTTTTCCAGTCCGTGCTCCTGTTCTTCCGCATGGAAACGCGCCACACCGGCGGGCACCTCCGGCTGATGGAATATCCTGGAGAAATCCAGACCCTGCGCTTTCCAGTGCGCAATGCCGTGTTTCATGTCGAGCAAATCGCTGCGGCCGATCAGCTCGTCAACCTTGCGGATGCCCATTTGCGCCATGTATTCGCGCAGTTCTTCGGCGACAAAGAAGAAGTAGTTCACCACGTGTTCCGGCTGGCCGGTAAATTTCTTGCGCAGCTCGGGGTCTTGCGTCGCCACGCCCACCGGGCAGGTGTTGAGGTGGCACTTGCGCATCATGATGCAGCCTTCCACCACCAGGGGTGCGGTGGCAAAACCGAATTCATCGGCGCCGAGCAGGGCGCCGATCAGCACATCGCGCCCGGTCTTGAGCTGGCCGTCCACCTGCAGCGCGATGCGCCCGCGCAGTCTGTTCAGCACCAGCGTCTGCTGCGCTTCCGCCAGGCCGAGCTCCCACGGGGTGCCAGCGTGCTTGATGGACGAAATCGGCGAAGCGCCCGTGCCGCCGTCGTGGCCGGAGATCACGATGTGCTCGGCCTTGGCCTTGGATACGCCCGCCGCCACGGTGCCCACGCCGACTTCGGACACCAGCTTGACCGAAATCGACGCGGACGGATTGGAGTTTTTCAGGTCATGGATCAGTTGCGCCAGATCTTCGATGGAATAAATATCATGGTGCGGTGGCGGGGAAATCAGGCCGACGCCCGGCACGGAGTGGCGCAGGAAACCGATGTACTCGGACACCTTGTGGCCGGGCAGCTGGCCGCCTTCGCCGGGCTTGGCGCCCTGCGCCATCTTGATCTGGATCTGCTCGGCGCTGGCGAGATATTCCGCCGTCACCCCGAAGCGTCCGGAGGCTACCTGCTTGATTTTTGAACGCAGCGAATCGCCTTGCTGCACCGTCAGGTCGGCAGCGATGCGGTTCTTGCCGATGATGCCGGACAGCTTCTCGCCCGCCTTGAGCTCGCGGTAGCGGTTCGCATCCTCGCCGCCTTCGCCGGTGTTGGACTTGCCGCCGATGCGGTTCATGGCAATCGCCAGAGTGGCATGCGCTTCGGTGGAAATCGAACCGAGCGACATCGCGCCGGTGGCGAAGCGCTTGACGATTTCTTTCGCCGGCTCGACTTCCGCCAGCGGCACCGGCGCGCCTGCCGGCTTGACCACAAACAGCCCGCGCAAGGTCTTCATGCGCTGGCCCTGATCGTTGATCAGCCTGGCATATTCCTTGTAGGTCGAAAAATTATTGGTGCGCGTGGCGTTCTGCAATTTTGCGATGGTATCGGGCGTCCATAGATGCTCTTCGCCGCGCACGCGCCAGGCATATTCGCCACCCGCATCGAGTGCGTCAGCCAGCACCGGGTCGTTGCCGAATGCGGACTGGTGGATGCGCACCGCTTCCTCGGCCACCTCGTGCAGGCCGATGCCCTCGATCTGGGTTGCCGTGCCGGTGAAATATTTGGCGATGAATCCGGCATTCAGGCCGATGGCCTCGAATATCTGCGCGCCGCAATAAGACTGGTAAGTGGAGATGCCCATCTTGGACATCACCTTGAGCAACCCCTTGTTTATGGCCTTCATGAATCGCTTGTTGGCTTCGTAAACCCGAGCCTCGCGCAGCGAGTCCGCACCCCTCTCGCCCGCGGGGATTGAAGATTGCCTTTCTCGTTCGCCTCCTCGCCCGCTTGCGGGAGAGGATTGAGGAGAGGGCATCGGGAGAGGGTTGGGGAGAGGGAAACGCGCATCGCTACCCCACAAGGCCACCAGTCGCCCGCCACCATCCTGCACGTTCTGGCAAATTGACGGCAAGTCGCCCGGCTTGATCTCGCCCAGCCAGACTGGAATCGCGCCGTCCAGCCGGGTCAAACGCAAATTGGGGTGGGTGATTGGCATAAGTGTGTCTCTGTTTTTATCCTAACAAAACCGCTGCCTGGCGATACCAGTTGGCCAGATAGGGCGGCATATACAACCCGAGGATCAGCACCAGCAACAAGTGCGCGAACACCGGGATCAGCGCAGGCGAATGCGGTAAGGGTTTTGCGGTGGTTTCGCCGAACACGATCGGCTGCACCTTGCCGAAAATGGCGGC
>JAGWMH010000266.1 GCA_028871775.1 Betaproteobacteria bacterium | reverse complement strand
GGCGGCGATGCGTCGCATTTGCCCGGCACGGACAGCGGCAGCGTGTGGTTCAACGATGCGGTGCGCGGCACGCTCGGTTTGCCGGTACGCGAGGAGGATGTGGCGCGGCAGCGCGATGACCTGCTGGCCTTGCTGGCCATGAACGGCACCGTGCTGGTCACCTGGCAGGCCAGCAAAAACGGCGAGAAAAACCTGTTGAGCCCATACCTCGAAATGCTGCGCGCGCTGCATCAGCTGGCTTACGGCGACGACCTGGCGGAGAGCGAACTGGGTGCGCTGCTCGAGCAGGCGCAGGTGCGCACTGCCGATTTTCCGCTGCCGGACGAGGCCGTCATGCCTGCACCTGCCGTGCCGCAAAGCCTTATTCCAGGCCGCATTTCAGCCAGCGGCTACAACAGTCTGGTCGCCTGTCCGTACCAGTTTTATGCGCGCCACATGCTGCGCCTCAACGAATTGGACGAGGTGCGCGAGGGCGTGGAGAAACGCGATTACGGCGAGTGGGTGCATGACATTCTGCACCGCTTCCATCAGCGGTTTCCGGTGCTCGGCGAACACCCTCGCGCGGCGCTGGAACAGGCATTGCAGCACATCAGCAGCGAGGTGTTTGCCCCTGCAATGGAACGCGACTATCTGGCGCGCGCCTGGCTGTTGCGCTGGCAGCAGGCGATCCCGGCCTATCTCGACTGGCAGTTAACAAATGAAACCGGGGGCTGGCGTTATCAAAATGGCGAGGTGCCGTTCGAATTGCCGTTGACTGGCGAGTTGACCCTGCACGGGCGCATAGACCGCGTGGAGGTGCAGGCCGAAGGTGCGGTGCGGGTGCTGGATTACAAGATGATGGAGGCAGGCAAGCTGCGCAACAAGCTCAAGGAGGCGGGCGAGGATGTGCAACTGCCCTGCTACGCCCAGGTATATGAAGCCGGCGAGGCTGCATACCTCAGCATCGAAAAAGACAAGATTGTCTCAGTGGCGCCGCCGCAGGACTTGGCAGAACTGGCGCAGGCCAATACCGCGCGTTTGCTGAAAGTGTTCGAGCAGATGCGTGACGGCGCGGCATTGCCTGCGCACGGCGTGGATGAGGTTTGTGTTTTTTGCGAGATGCGCGGCTTGTGCCGCAAGAGTGACTGGAGCGCAGCATGAGCATGAATAACAAGGTTGCGCTCGATCCGCAAAAAAGCGTCGTGGTGGAAGCCTGCGCGGGCAGCGGCAAGACCTGGCTGCTGGTGTCGCGCATCGTGCGCCTGCTGCTCGATGGCGTGAAACCCGGCGAGATTCTCGCCATCACCTTCACGCGCAAGGCCGCGCAGGAGATGCAGGCGCGCCTGCACGAGTGGCTGCATCTGCTTGCGGTGCAGGACGACGAGGAGGCAAGAAAATTTCTGCGCGAACGCGCCGTCGATGACATTGACGATGCCGTGCTGTCCCGCGCGCGCGGCCTGTACCGCGACATATTGCTGGCGCAGCCGGCCATCACCATCAGCACCTTTCACGGCTGGTTCATGCAGATCATCCAGCGTGCGCCGCTGAATTCCGGCGTGCCGGTCGGCATGCAATTGCTGGAGCGCACTGCGGCGCTGCGCGAGGAGGCGTGGCAGGCGCTTGCCGACAGCCTGCGCGCCGCGCCCGACGGCGAAACCGCGCAGTTCATGCAATGGCTGTTTGCCGAATACGGCCTGTATAACACGCGTGCGCTGCTGGAAAATTTTGTGCACAAGCGCGCCGAGTGGTGGACTTATTCGCAGGGGCAGAGTGATGCGGTGGCATGGGCAGTGGAGCAGTTGCGCAGCGAGCTCGGAGTGGATCTGGATGCCGATCCGATTGCCGATGCCTGCGCCGATGCGGGGCTGCAAGCCGACGTGCAGGCATTTGCGCAGGCCTTGGCGACTGGAACGGAGACACAGTGCAATCAGGCCGGCCAGCTGCAAGCTGCCTGGAAACTGGCCGATGTCCACCGGCGCTTCGCGGCATTGTCGGCTGCGCTGTACACCCAGGCCGATGAGCCACGCAGTTTCAAGCCGACCAAAAAACAGAATGCGGAAACCTTCCAGTTTGCGCGCGATGTGTTGTTCGACAAGCTGCAAGCCGTGCGCGATGCACTGACTGAACGCGAAGCCTTGCGCATGAACCAGGCCGCGCTGCATTGCGGCGCCGCGCTGCTGGAGCACTACCAGGAATTGAAACTGCGCTCGCAGCAGATGGATTTCACCGATCTGGAATGGCAGGTGTGCCGCCTGCTCAACCGGAGCGATTGCGCCGAGTACATGCAGTACAAGCTCGACAGCCGCTATAAGCACGTGCTGCTGGATGAATTCCAGGATACCAACCCGTTGCAGTGGCAGATACTGCAAGCATGGTTTTCCGCTGCCGCTGCGGTGGATGCACGGCCAACCGTGTTTGTGGTGGGCGATCCCAAGCAATCCATCTACCGCTTCCGCCGCGCCGATGCCCGCCTGTTCGGCGAGGTGCGCGAATTTCTGGAACGCGAATTCGGCGCGCATTACCTCACGCAGAACGAGACGCGGCGCAATGCTCCGGCGGTGCTGCAGGCGGTGAACGGCGTGTTCGCGCCGCTGCCGGACGGCTTCGTGGATTTCGAGGAGCATATTGCCCACCATCAGGGTTTGCCCGGCCATGTCGAAGTGCTGCCTTTACCCCCTGATGGAACAACTAGCCATTCGACTAAGCCCGCAAGCGGGCAAGTCGCTGGTTATC
>JAGWMH010000015.1 GCA_028871775.1 Betaproteobacteria bacterium | reverse complement strand
ACATGCCAGATTTCGTCCACGTTGTCCGGTGTGCCATTGTTTTCGCGCAGCCGGCCGGTGAAGCGCACGCTGGCGATGGCGTAGTCACCTTCATTCACCACTTCCAGCAACTCGCCGTTGATTTCAAGCACGTCGGTTTTTTGCGGCGCATTGTCACGTTCCCGCATCTGCATCGAAATCTCCGCAAACATTTCCGGCGTGGTGTATTCGCGGATGTCATCCAAATCCTTGCGGTCATTTGCCGCCTGCAAGCGGATGAACGAAGTTTTTGCGCTGTGCAGAAAGTTTTCCACCGGGAAGTCTGCCGGGATGTTGCTCTGAGCAGCAGGTGCAGCTACAGATGCGGTACTACCGCCATACACCGGCTGTGGTGCGGGTTGCGGCTCATGGTAAGGCGCGCCTGCTCCGGCATATTGCATCGCAGGTTGGGACTGCTTCTTGCGCAACAAGGAAATCAGGAACATCACTGCAATGCCGGCAAGAATCACCATCATGATACCGACCATCGCACCGCCCAAACCACCAGCAAACAGCGCGCCCAAACCTGCCCCTATCGCCAAACCGGCCAAGGGGCCAAGCCACTTATTGCCAGCCGGGGCAGGCGTTGTGGCGGGAACTGGGGCAGGTGTGGCAGCAGGGGTTGCGCCTGGTGTCGGAGCGGGCGCTGTTGCGGGAGCCTTTGGGGCCTGTTGCGGAGCCATTGAGCGCTGCTTACCAAAACTGCCGCCCCCTCCAAAACGCTTGGCTTCCGCCGTTGCGGCAAACAAGCTCAAACAAGCCAAGGCAATCGTCAATACTATCAAAAACCGTTTCATGTATTCCTCATGGGTGGGGTAAAACAAAATGTGTCAAAGTATAACACTGGCAGCCGCGCCACATGGTTGCGCAGCTACAGCTAAGGTAATGCCCTTAATTCCCCATGCGCAAAAAAAGCCGGACAAGTCCGGCTTTGTTGTTTGGTGCGGTAACGCTGCTTATTCGCCAGCTACTTCGACAGGCTGTGCCTCAGCCGGACGATCCATCAGTTCGACCAGCGCCATCGGGGCATTGTCGCCCTTGCGAAAACCGAACTTGAGGATGCGCGAATAGCCGCCATTGCGGGCTGCATAACGCGGGCCGAGTTCGTCGAACAGTTTGACTACCATTTCGCGGTCACGCAGGCGGGAAAACGCCAGGCGGCGGTTAGCCAGGCTGGGGTTCTTGCCCAGGGTCAGGATCGGTTCTGCCACACGGCGCAACTCTTTGGCCTTGGGCAGGGTGGTCTTGATGACCTCGTGGCGCAGCAGGGAAACGGTCATGTTGCGCAGCATGGCCAGGCGGTGGCTGCTGGTGCGGTTAAGTTTTCTTAGTCCTAAACGGTGACGCATGGTTATCCTCTCTTACCTCTCAACAGATACTGGCCAGTTTTCCAATTTCATGCCCAGCGACAGGCCATGCTCGGCCAGCACCTGCTTGATTTCGTTCAGTGACTTGCGGCCCAGGTTGGGGGTACGCAGCAAGTCGTATTCAGTGTACTGAATCAGATCACCGATATAGTGAATACTTTGTGCCTTAAGGCAATTTGAGGAACGCGGGGTCAGTTCCAGATCGTCCACCGGACGCAACAGCATCGGATCAACCTTGGGTGCCTGCGGCTTCTCTACTTGGGCAGGTGTGCCTTCCAAGGCTGCAAACACGGAGAACTGGTCAACCAGAATACGGGCGGCGTAACGAATAGCTTCTTCCGGATCGATGGCGCCATTGGTTTCAATGTCCATGATCAGCTTGTCCAGGTCGGTGCGCTGCTCCACACGCGCGCTTTCCACAGAGTAGCTGACGCGGTGCACCGGGCTGAACGAAGCATCCAGCGCGATATGGCCAACTGCGCGGGTTTCGCCGTAGGTCTGGCGCGCTATGGCGGAAACATAGCCGCGCCCCTTTTCAACCTTGATCTCCATGTCCAGCTTGCCACCCGCGGTCAGTTGCGCAATGACGTGGGAGGGGTTGATCACTTCGGTGTCGGCGCCGATGACGATGTCGCCCGCCGTGACCACGCCCGCACCTTCCTTCTTCAGGGTCAGCACGGCCTCGCTGGAATTATGCAGCTTGAGCACCAGCCCCTTCAGGTTGAGCAGGATTTCCACCACGTCTTCCTGCACGCCGTCAATGGAGGAGTATTCGTGCAGCACGCCGGCAATCTTGACCTCGGTGGGGGCATAGCCCGGCATGGAAGACAGCAGAATACGGCGCAGGGCGTTGCCCAGCGTGTGTCCATAACCGCGCTCAAAGGGTTCCATCACCACTTTGGCTTGCGTGCTGGAGATTCTTTGCACGTCAATGATGCGGGGCTTCAGAAAATCATTTTTTTGCATATCCGACTCCGCGTGGATTACTTGGAATACAACTCGACAACGAGATGCTCGTTAATCGTGGCAGGCAGTTCAGAACGTTGCGGTTTGGCCTTGAACGTCCCTTTCATAGCCTTGCCGTCGACTTCGATCCATTCCGGAAAACCGCGCTGCTCGGCAGCCTGCAATGCGGCCTTGATCCGCAGATGCGCCCTGGTTTTTTCGGCGACCTCAATCACGTCGCCCGGGCGAACCTGGTAGGAAGGGATGTTGACGCGCTTGCCATTCACCAGAATGCCGTTATGGCGCACCGTCTGGCGCGCTTCGGAACGCGATGCGCCGAAGCCCATGCGGTAGGACACGTTGTCCAAGCGCGATTCCAGCAGCTGCAACAGGCTTTCGCCGGTGATGCCGCGCTGCATTTCAGCGGAGCGGTAAGTCAGGCGGAACTGGCCTTCAAGCAAGCCATAGATACGGCGTAGCTTCTGCTTTTCGCGCAACTGGCCGCCATAGTCGGACATGCGCTGGTTTTTCTTTTGTCCGTGCTGGCCGGGCGGATAGGCACGGCGTTCCACCGCGCACTTGTCGGTAAAACACTTTTCGCCTTTCAGAAACAGCTTCTCGCCTTCGCGGCGGCACTGACGGCACTTTGCATCAAGATTTCTAGCCAAGGCTATCTCCCAAAAATTAGATACGACGCTTTTTCGGCGGGCGGCAGCCGTTGTGCGGCACCGGCGTGATGTCGGAAATGCTGGTGATCTTGAAGCCCGCCGCATTCAACGCACGCACCGCCGATTCACGGCCGGGGCCGGGGCCCTTGATGCGCACTTCGAGGTTCTTCACGCCGCATTCCTGCGCTGCCTTGCCAACCTGTTCCGAAGCAATCTGCGCTGCGAACGGTGTGCTCTTGCGCGAGCCTTTGAAGCCGTTGCTGCCGCTGGTGGACCAGGCCAAAGCATTGCCCTGGCGGTCGGTGATCGTCACGATGGTGTTGTTAAAAGAGGCGTGGACATGGGCAATGCCCTCGGCTACGTTCTTTTTGACTTTCTTGCGCACTCGCGTGCTGGCTTTAACCATGTCTCAAATATCCTTTAATAAATTACTTCTTGGCGCCGGCTATCGACTTGCGCGGGCCCTTGCGGGTACGCGCATTGGTACGGGTGCGCTGGCCGCGCACCGGCAAGCCGCGACGGTGACGCACACCGCGGTAACAACCCAGATCCATCAATCGCTTGATGTTCATGGAAATTTCGCGGCGCAGATCGCCTTCCACCGCAAACTTGCCAACTTCATCACGCAGTTTGTCCATCTCAGCATCGGTAAGATCTTTAACCTTGGTGGAGGTATTAACCCCGACAGCGGCGCAGATTTTGCCCGCACGGGCGCGCCCGATGCCATAGATCGCGGTCAACGCGATTATGGCGTGCTGGTGATTTGGAATGTTTACCCCTGCAATACGAGCCATGCAGCTACCCTATCATTTAAAGTTGTAAATTATATCATTCAAACAAAACCAGATTCAATCAGCCCTGGCGTTGCTTATGGCGCGGATCGCTGCTGCAGATCACGCGGACCACCCGCTTGCGCCGCACTACCTTGCAGTTGCGGCAAACTTTTTTTACCGATGCCTGAACTTTCATTTTATTTCTCCTTAAATCCCGTGTGAGGGCGCGATGAATCTCGCCCCTACTTGGCGCGGAATACGATGCGCCCTTTGGTCAAATCATACGGCGTCAATTCAACCGTCACCTTGTCGCCCGGCAGGATGCGGATATAGTGCATGCGCATCTTTCCGGAAATATGCCCCAATACGATATGCCCGTTTTCCAGTTTCACGCGGAAGGTTGCATTGGGAAGCGATTCCACAATTTCCCCCTGCATTTGTAACACATCTTCCTTGGCCATCAGCGAGCCAACCCGCCTTTAAAATTGGCCTTTTTCAACAAGCTCTCATACTGATGCGTCATCAAGTAGGATTGCACCTGCGCCATGAAATCCATCGTCACCACCACCATGATCAGCAATGACGTACCGCCAAAATAAAATGGCACATTCCACTTCACCACCAGGAACTCAGGCAGCAAGCACACCAGCGTCACATACACCGCACCGACCATGGTCAGCCGCAGCATGATCTTTTCCACATAGAGCGCAGTCTGCTCGCCGGGGCGGATGCCGGGCAGGAAGGCGCCGCTCTTTTTCAGGTTGTCTGCCGTTTCTTTCGGGCTGAACACCAGCGCCGTGTAAAAGAAACAGAAGAAAATAATCGCCGTCGCGTACAACAACACATATATCGGCTGGCCGGGAGACAGCTTGTCGCTGATGTCCTTCAGCCAGGTCATTCCGGAACCGCTGCCGAACCAGCCCGCCAGCGTCGCCGGAAACAGGATGATGCTGGAAGCGAAAATCGGCGGGATCACACCGGCCATGTTCAGCTTCAACGGCAGATGCGAACTCTGCCCGCCATACACCTTGTTGCCCACTTGGCGTTTTGCGTAATTCACCAGTATTTTGCGCTGGCCGCGCTCGACAAACACCACCAGCGCCGTAATTGCAACTGCACCGAAGAACAGCAGCAACACCAGCGGGATGGAGAACGCGCCGGTGCTTGCCATCTCCAATGTATTCCCGATCGCTTTCGGCAAACCGGCGGCAATCCCCGCAAAGATGATCAGCGAAATGCCGTTGCCCAAGCCGCGCTCGGTAATCTGCTCGCCCAGCCACATCAGGAACAGCGTGCCGGTCACCAGGGTGATTACCGTGGTCAACTGGAACATCGACCCCGGATGTGGCACCAGCCCTGCTTGCGATTGCAACGCCGCGGAGATGCCAAATGCCTGGAACAGCGCCAGCACCAGGGTGCCATAACGGGTGTACTGCGTAATCTTTCTGCGGCCTGCTTCGCCTTCCTTTTTCAACTGCTCCAGCTGCGGCACCGCAATGGTGGCCAGCTGCATGATAATGGAGGCGGAGATGTACGGCATGATCCCCAGCGCAAAAATCGTGAAGCGCGACAATGCACCGCCGGAGAACATGTTGAACATGCCCAGAATGCCGCCCTTCTGCGACTTGAACAGATCCGCCAGCACCACCGGATCGATGCCCGGCACCGGGATGTGCGCGCCGATGCGGTATACCACCAACGCGCCCAGCAGGAACCACAGGCGGCTGCCAAGGTCGCCGTACTTGCCCTTGCTTGCACCCTTCTTGGCTACCGCGTTCAAGCTAACCTTACTCCGCAATGCTGCCGCCGGCAGCCTCGACAGCGGCGCGCGCACCCTTGGTGAGCAGCAGGCCTTGCAATTTAACCGCGCGCTTGATCTCGCCTGACAAGATCACCTTGGCGCTCAATGCGGCACTGGGAATTACACCGGCCTGTTTCAACGCCAGCAGGTCGATCTCGTCCACCGGCATTTTTTGCAGGTCGGACAAGCGCACCTGGACGCCGTCATTACGCGTCAGGGAAACGAACCCGCGCTTGGGCAGACGGCGTTGCAGCGGCATTTGGCCGCCCTCGAAACCAACCTTATGGAAACCGCCGGAACGGGATTTTTGACCCTTGTGGCCGCGGCCGCAGGTCTTGCCCAGGCCGCAACCGATACCGCGCCCAACGCGGCGTTTGGCATGCGTGGAGCCTGCGGCGGGTTTAAGTTTATTGAGTTGCACTTACGCCTCCCACTTGACCAGATAATACACTTTGTTAATCATGCCGCGCACAGCCGGAGTGTCTTCCACTTCCACGGTCTGGTTCAGGCGGCGCAGCCCCAACCCACGCACGCACGCACGGTGCGATTCCTTGGTACCGATCACGCTCTTGACCTGCGTTACCTTGATTTTTTTAGCCTGCGCCATGATTACCCCTGAATTTCTTCTATGGTCTTGCCGCGCTTGGCGGCAATTTCAGACGGAGAATTGAGCGCCTGCAAGCCGTTCAGGGTTGCACGCACCACGTTGTAGGGATTGCTCGAGCCGATGCACTTGGCCAGAATGTTATGCACACCCACCGCCTCGAACACGGCGCGCATCGCGCCACCCGCAATGATGCCGGTGCCTTCCGAGGCTGGCTGCATGTATACCTTGGCAGCGCCATGGCGGCCAATCACCGTATGGTGCAGGGTGCCTTCTTTCAGGCTGACCCTGACCATCTTGCGGCGTGCTTCGTCCATCGCCTTCTGCACGGCCACCGGTACTTCTTTGGACTTGCCCTTGCCCATGCCGACACGGCCGTCGCCATCGCCGACCACGGTCAGCGCGGCAAAACCCATAATCCGGCCGCCCTTCACCACCTTGGTCACACGGTTGATCGAAATCATCTTCTCGATGAGGCCGTCACCCCGTTCTTCCGGTTGCTGCGTTTTTCCTTGCGCCTTAGCCATCATTCACCCCAGGTTAAAACTTCAAGCCATGTTCGCGCGCCGCATCCGCAAGCGCCTTTACGCGACCATGATATTTGTAGCCGGAACGGTCAAAAGCCACCGCAGTAATACCCGCGCTCCTGGCCTTCTCGGCAATGCGTTTCCCCACCACCGCAGCCGCCTTGGCGTTGCCGCCATTGGCCAACTCCTTGCGCACTTCCGCCTCCAGGCTGGAAGCGCTGGCCAGAATTTTGCTGCCGCAATCTGAGACCACTTGCGCATAGATGTGCAGGTTGGTACGGTGAACCGTCAGGCGGTTCGTCTTTTGCTCAGCAATTCGTGCACGGGTTTTGCGTGCCCTGCGCTGACGCGCTTCATTCTTGTTCAACATATCCGCCTCAATTATTTCTTCTTGGTTTCTTTCAGGATCACCACCTCGTCGGCGTAGCGCACTCCTTTGCCCTTGTAGGGCTCCGGTTCGCGGAACGCGCGGATTTCGGCGGCTACCTGGCCAACCTGCTGCTTGTCATTCCCCTTCAGCACGATTTCGGTCTGCGTGGGAGTTTCCACCTTGACGCCCTTAGGCATCTTGTAGGCCACCGGATGCGAAAAACCCAGCGTCAAATTCAAGGTATCGCCGGCAGCCTGGGCGCGATAACCCACGCCCACCAGCGTCAGCTTGCGCTCATAGCCCTTGCTTACGCCCCGGACCATATTGGCAAGCAACGCGCGAACCGTGCCGGACATGGCATTTGCCTGCATGGAATCATTGGTTGCCGTGCACAGCAGCGCGTCACCTTTGCGTTCAACGGCGACCTGGCTGCTCAGCGCCTGCTTGAGCGTGCCCAGCGGTCCCTTCACGGAAATATCAGTGGCCCCCAGCGCAACCTCGATACCGGCCGGCAATATAATAGGATTTTTGGCTATTCTGGACATAATTACTCCGTTACGCGACGATGCACAGCACTTCGCCGCCCACTCCGTTGGCGCGCGCTTTGCGGTCGGTCATCAAGCCCTTGGAAGTGGACACGATGGCGATGCCCAGCCCATTCATCACCTTTGGTATGTCCTCGCAACCCTTGTAAATACGCAGGCCGGGGCGGCTGACACGCTGGACTTTTTCTATCACCGGGCGGCCCGCATAATATTTCAGGCCGATTTCCAGCAGGGGCTTGCCGTCGTTGCTGGCAACTTTGAAACCTTCCACGTAGCCTTCGTCCTGCAACACCTTGGCAATCGCCACCTTGATCTTGGAAGAAGGCATCACAACGGTTACTTTTTCCGCCATCTGCGCGTTTCTGATACGCGTCAGCATGTCGGCGATCGGATCACTCATACTCATAAATTCACCCTTACCAGCTTGCCTTGATTACACCGGGAATCTCGCCGCGCATCGCGAATTCACGCAACTTGGTGCGGCCCAGACCGAACTTGCTGAATACGCCACGCGGGCGGCCGGTCAACGCACAGCGGTTGCGCAGGCGCACCGGACTGGCGTCACGCGGCAACGCCTGCAGTTTCTGGCGTGCGGCGTAACGCTCCTCTTCACTCAACTTGACGTTGGTGATAATCGCCTGCAACGCGGCACGCTTGGCGGCGAATTTCTTTACCGTATCGCGCCGTTTCTGCTCGCGGTTAATGACAGCTTTCTTAGCCATTTTGCCCTCAGCCTTTCAATGGGAATTTGAATGCCAGCAGAAGAGCACGCGCTTCCGCATCGGTCTTCGCGCTGGTGGTAATGGTAATGTTCATGCCACGCAACGCATCAATCTTGTCATACTCGATTTCCGGGAAAATAATCTGTTCCCTGATGCCCATGTTGTAGTTGCCGCGGCCATCAAACGCCCTGCCGGACAAGCCGCGGAAATCGCGGATGCGTGGAATCGCCACCGTTACCAGGCGATCCAGGAATTCATACATGCGCGCCCTGCGCAACGTGACCTTGCAGCCGACCGGATAGTTTTCACGGATCTTGAAACCCGCGATGGATTTCTTGGATTTGGTCACCACCGGTTTCTGACCGGCGATCTTCTGCATGTCGCCGACGGCGTGTTCCATCACCTTCTTGTCGGCCACCGCTTCGCCCACACCCATGTTCAGGGTGATCTTCTCGATGCGCGGCACTTCCATGATGGATTTGTAGCCGAACTGCTTCATCAGTTCAGGCGCTACCGTTTTCTTGTAATAATCGAACAAACGAACCATGCTATCTCACCCTTCAAGCTTCAATCACTTCGCCGCTGGACTTGAAGACGCGCACTTTGCGGCCATCTTCCAGCGTTTTGATACCGACACGGTCAGCCTTCTTTGCCGTCGCGTTGTAAATGGCGACGTTGGAAATATGGATGGATTTCTCCATTTCCACAATGCCGCCAGCCTCGCCCTTTACCGGATTCGGCTTCAGGTGCTTCTTGACCTTGTTGATACCGCTCACCAGCAAACGGTCATCCAGCACGCTCAACACACTGCCGCGGCTGCCCTTGTCTTTCCCGGCGATGATGATGACATCATCATTTTTCCTGATCTTGCGCATGATTTTTCCTTGGCTGCGTTATGCCGTCATTCTCTACAAAACTTCCGGTGCCAGCGACACGATTTTCATGAAGCGCTCGGTACGCAACTCACGCGTCACCGGGCCGAAAATGCGGGTGCCTATCGGCTCCAGCTTATTGTTCAGCAACACTGCCGCATTGCCGTCAAACCTGACCAGCGAACCATCTGGACGGCGCACGCCTTTGGCGGTACGCACCACCACCGCACTGTACACTTCGCCCTTCTTCACACGGGCACGCGGAGCCGCATCCCTGATGCTGACCTTGATGACGTCGCCAATCCCCGCATAACGGCGCTTGGAGCCGCCCAGCACCTTGATGCACATGACGGAACGCGCGCCGGTGTTATCGGCAACATTCAAAACTGATTGCATTTGTATCATTATCTATCTCCAACTTTATCCGCCCACGGCGGCTAGTTTTGGAACCCGTTCGGGTTAGGCCGCCGCAAGCAGCGGTGAAACGAAGCCGCGCATTCTATTCAAATCCGGCAATAAGCGCAAGCGGTAAAGTGTAATTAAATCGCCCGTAGTAAAATAAGTTAAGCGTTAAGCCGTTTGGGCTTTATCCACCAGTTTGGCCACGCGCCAGCTCTTGGTCTTTGCCAGCGGGCGGCACTCTTCGATGTCAACCACGTCACCCGGGTGGAACTCATTGTTTTCATCATGCGCGTGGTATTTTTTCGATACGCGCAGCACCTTGCCCAACTGGGGATGTTTGACCTTGCGCTCGACCAATACGGTAACGGTCTTGTCCATCTTGTCGCTCACCACCGTGCCGGTCAGCGTACGTTTCAGATTCGTTGCACTCATTGCTGCGCACCCTTTTCTTTCAATATGGTTTTCACGCGGGCAATATCGCGGCGCACCTTGCCCAGCTGGCTGTTGTTGCTCAACTGCTGGGTCGCCATCTGCATGCGCAAACCGAACTGCGCCTTGATCAGGGATAGCAACTCCTGCTCCAGATCCGCTCCGGATTTCACTCTCAGTTCACTCGCCTTCATAATTACGCCCCTACCTGTCTGACTACGAATGTGGTGGCAATTGGCAGCTTGGCGGAAGCCAGGCGGAATGCCTCGCGCGCCAGCACTTCGTCCACGCCGTCCATTTCATACAACATCTTGCCGGGCTGGATTTCGGCAACGTAATACTCCGGGTTGCCCTTGCCGTTGCCCATGCGCACCTCGGCAGGCTTCTTTGAAATCGGCTTGTCCGGAAAAATGCGGATCCAGATGCGCCCGCCGCGCTTGATATGGCGCGTCATGGCGCGGCGTGCCGCCTCGATCTGGCGTGCCGTCAAACGGCCACGCCCGACAGCCTTGAGGCCAAACTCACCGAAGCTTACCTTGTTGCCGCGCGTTGCAATGCCGTTGTTACGGCCCTTTTGCTCCTTGCGGTATTTTCTTTTAGCTGGCTGTAGCATGTTTTACTCCCGACTTCCTTGCTTTCTTTTCCGGCTCGGCCACTGCCGGTGCGGAGACCTCTTCCAATCCGGTATGATCGCCCTTGTACACCCATACCTTGACGCCGATGACGCCATAGGTGGTCTTTGCTTCGGCGAAGCCGTAGTCGATTTCGGCACGCAGGGTATGCAGCGGCACACGGCCTTCGCGATACCATTCGGTGCGCGCAATTTCGATCCCGTTCAGGCGGCCCGCGCTCATGATCTTGATCCCTTGCGCGCCCAGACGCATGGCATTCTGCATGGCGCGTTTCATGGCACGACGGAACATGATGCGTTTTTCCAGCTGCGAAGTGATGCTTTCCGCGATCAACTGGGCATCCACTTCCGGCTTGCGCACTTCCTCTATGTTCAGCGCCACATCAGGCAGGCCCATGCGCTTCCTCAGCTCGGTGCGCAGGGCTTCGATATCCTCACCCTTCTTGCCGATCACCACACCGGGGCGGGCGGTATAAATCGTTATCTTGGCGTTTTTTGCCGGGCGTTCGATAATTATTTTTGACACGCCGGCATTGGCCAGCTTTTTCTTCAGGTAATCGCGCACTTCGATATCCCTGAGCAGCATGCCGGAAAAATTCTTGCTGTTGGCATACCACTTGGAAGTCCAGTTCTTTTGTACGCTCAACCGGAAACCGATTGGATGAATTTTCTGTCCCATGGTTACTTGATCCTCAGTTCCCGACGATTATTGTAATGTGGCAAGTCTGCTTCTCGATTTTGCAGTTGCGGCCCTTGGCGCGAGCCATGCTCCGCTTCAGCGAGGCGCCCTCATCCACATGGATGGTGGTGACTTTCAGCTCGTCAATGTCGGCGCCATCATTATGCTCGGCATTGGCAATCGCGGATTCCAGTCCCTTCTTGATAATCACGGCGCCCTTCTTGGGGCTGAACGCCAGGACGTTCAGCGCCTTGTCCACCGGCAAGCCGCGGATTTGATCCGCCACCAGGCGACCCTTCTGGGCCGACAGGCGAACACCTTTTACCACTGCGGTTGTGCTCATCATGCCTCCTTATTTCTTGACCACTGCTTTTTTGTCGGCAGCATGTCCCTTGAATGTGCGGGTCAGCGAGAACTCGCCCAGCTTGTGCCCCACCATGTTCTCGGAGATGTATACCGGGATATGCTGCTTGCCGTTATGCACCGCAATGGTCAGTCCGACGAATTCCGGCAGCACCGTGGAACGGCGCGACCAGGTTTTTACCGGGCGCTTGTCGCTGGTCGCGCGCACCGCTTCCACTTTTTTCATCAAGTGCGAGTCAACAAATGGACCTTTTTTAATAGAACGTGCCATATTTTATTACCCCTTAAACCTGGAAGCGGCGGCGGACTATCATGCCGCTGGTGCGCTTGTTGCGGCGCGTACGGAAACCCTTGGCCGGCACGCCCCACGGGCTGACCGGATTGCGGCCGGCTGCGGTCTTGCCTTCACCGCCGCCGTGCGGGTGGTCTATCGGGTTCATCGCCACACCGCGCACCGTCGGGCGCACACCGCGCCAGCGCATCGCACCGGCCTTGCCGATGGAGCGCAGGGAATGTTCGCCATTGCCCACCTCACCGATGGTTGCGCGGCAATCCACATGCACCTTGCGGATTTCACCGGAGCGGAGGCGCAGTTGCGCATAAGCGCCTTCACGCGCCAGCAGTTGCACCGAAGTTCCGGCGGAGCGCGCCAATTGCGCACCCTTGCCGGGCAACATCTCAATGCAGTGGATGGTCGAGCCTACAGGAATATTGCGCAGCGGCAGCGTATTGCCCGCCTTGATCGGCGCTTCCGGTCCATTAAGCAATTGCGCGCCCGCTGCCACGCCTTTGGGCGCAATGATGTAACGGCGCTCACCGTCTGCATAACACAGCAAAGCCAGGTGTGCGCTGCGGTTCGGATCGTATTCCAGACGCTCGACAGTAGCCGGAACACCATCCTTGTCGCGCTTGAAATCCACCATGCGGTAGTTCTTCTTGTGGCCGCCGCCCATGTGACGGGTGGTGATGTGGCCGTTATGGTTACGGCCGGCCGTCCGGTTTTTTCTTTCCAGCAGCGCTGCATGGGGCTTACCCTTGTGCAGGTCAGAATTGACCACACGCACTACAGCGCGCTGTCCCGGGGATGTCGGTTTAAGTTTGATCAGTGCCATGATTTATCCTTGCTCATTCGCGGCAAAATTGATTGCCTGGCCGGGCGCGAGACACACGAACGCTTTCTTCCAATCCTTGCGCCGCCCCATATACCTGCCGAAACGTTTTTGTTTGCCCTTGACGCAGGCAACCTGCACGCTCTCAACGCTCACCTTGAACATCAACTCAACTGCCGCCTTGATTTCCGGTTTGGTGGCATCGGATGCCACACGGAAAATCACCTGCTCATTCTTGTCCGCGACATAAGTCGCCTTTTCGGAAATTTGCGGAGCAAGCAATATGTTCATCAAACGCTCCTGGCTGAATTCATTTGCGCTCATGCCAGTATCTCCTCAATTTTTGCCATTGCATTGCGCGTTACCAACACTTTGTGGAAACGCACCAGGCTGACCGGATCGGCCTGATGCGCTTCGACCACCAGCACATGCGGCAGATTGCGCGAAGACAAATAAAGGTTTTCGTCGAGGTTGTCGGTAATGATCAGCACCCGGTCGGCATCCATACCCAAACCCTTCATCCGCTGTGCCAGCAGTTTGGTCTTGGGCGCCGCGAGCGTCAGATTGTCCACCACCGTCAGGCGGTTTTCACGCACCAACTGCGAAAAAATGGAAGCCAGGCCAGCGCGGTACATCTTGCGGTTGACCTTCTGGCTGAAGTTTTCATCCGGGCTATTCGGAAAGATTTTGCCGCCACCGCGCCACAACGGGCTGGACGCCATGCCGGAACGGGCGCGGCCGGTGCCTTTCTGCGCCCAAGGTTTGCGTGTGCTCTTGGCAATCTCGCTGCGGCCCTTCTGGGCACGGTTGCTCGAGCGGGCATTGGCCTGATACGCAGTCACCACCTGATGCACCAGCGCCTCATTGTATTCGCGGCCGAACAGATCGTCGGAGGCGGTAACGCTGCCGGTCGCCCGGCCGTTGTCGTCAATAACTTTCAGTTCCATCATGCACCTGCCTTCACTGCCGGATGCACCACCACGTCGCCGCCCTTGGAGCCAGGGACGGCACCCTTGACCAGCATCAACTGACGGTCGGCATCTATGCGGACGATCTCGAGATTCTGCACCGTGCGCTGTACGTCGCCCAGGTGGCCCGTCATGCGCTTGCCCGGGAACACGCGGCCAGGATCCTGCGCCATGCCGATGGAGCCCGGTACATTATGCGATTTGGAGTTGCCGTGAGTGGCGCGGCCGGACTTGAAGTGATGGCGTTTAATTGTGCCGGCATAGCCCTTGCCTATCGTCACGCCGGTAATGTCAACCTTCTGGCCAACCTTGAACAGGTCCACCCCCATCGTGCCGCCTGCCTGCAGGCCGCCCAACTCTTCCGGGGTGGCGGTGAATTCTTTCAGTACGCTGCCCGCTTCCACGCCCGCTTTGGCAAAATGGCCTGCAGCAGCCTTGGTCACACGGCTGGCGCGGCGCGTGCCAAACGCAACCTGCACGGCGCTGTAATCATCTGTGGAAGCAGATTTGATTTGGGTAACGCGGTTGTTGGACACGTCCAGCACGGTTACCGGCAACGATGTGCCATCGTCGGTAAAAATGCGTGTCATGCCAATCTTGCGACCGACAAGTCCTAAGCTCATTTTATTATCCTTAGTTTAAGGGGCTGACTACAATTGGCCAGCCGATTCAATGCTACAAAAAACTATTACCGCCGGGCGTAATGAATTACGCCCTTACTGCAACTTGATTACGACATCCACGCCCGCAGGTAGATCCAGTTTCATCAGCGCATCCACGGTTTTCTCCGTCGGATCGATGATATCCATCATGCGCAAGTGCGTGCGAATCTCGAACTGATCGCGCGAAGTCTTGTTGACATGCGGGGAACGCAATATATCAAAACGCTCAATTTTGGTGGGCAGCGGGATCGGCCCTCTTACCACGGCGCCTGTGCGCTTCGCGGTATCCACGATCCGTAGCGCGGACTGGTCGATCTGGTCGTAATCGAACGCCTTCAGGCGAATACGGATTTTCTGGCTTTGCATAATTTTCTCTTGCGTTTATGCGGCAATGCCGCTAATTAAAGAACGAAATCGCGTGCTCAAACCACGCGAGGGCGCGCATTGTAGTCTTACTCAATAATCTTTGCAAACAAAAAGCAGTTGTTAGTTATTAGTCGCTAGCCATTAGTTGGTATTGTCCGCTGCGCGGAAGCTGCCTTAACTAGCGACTAACGTCTGATGACTAACGACTGGTTACTCGATGATCTTCGCCACCACGCCGGCGCCGACGGTGCGCCCGCCCTCGCGTATCGCGAAGCGCAGGCCTTCTTCCATCGCGATCGGGGCGATCAGGTTCACCGTCACCGAGACGTTGTCGCCCGGCATCACCATTTCAGTGCCTGCGGCCAGTTCAACCGCACCGGTGACGTCGGTGGTGCGGAA
>JAGWMH010000265.1 GCA_028871775.1 Betaproteobacteria bacterium | reverse complement strand
GGCTACGCTCTGGCGCAGCTCTCCGGCATCTATATCCTCGCGCAGAATGCAAACGGGCTGGTGATAGTAGACATGCACGCCGCGCACGAGCGCATCGTGTACGAGAAACTCAAGGCCGCACTCGATGAGCAGCGCATCCCCACGCAACCGCTGCTGATTCCGGTGAGCTTCGCCGCAAGTACGCTGGATGTCGCCACGGCGGCAGAAGAGCAGGCAGCGCTGGCGCAACTCGGCTTCGACCTCGCCCCGCTCTCGCCCAACACGCTGGCGGTGCGTGCTATGCCCGCCCTGCTCAGGCAGGCGCACGCCGAGGCCGCCGCACGCGACGTGTTGCACGAACTGCGCGAATATGGCGCCAGCCGCGCGCTGACCGAACGGCGCAATGAACTGCTTGCCACGCTGGCCTGCCATGCCGCCGTGCGCGCCAACCAGCAACTCACGCTGGCTGAGATGAACGGCATCCTGCGCGAGATGGAACACACCGAACGCTCCGGCCAATGCAACCACGGACGCCCGACGTGGTTTCAAATCACGCTGGCTGAACTGGACATGATGTTCATGCGCGGGAAATAAGATTGGAGGATTCCGGAATGTTCAAAAGATTAAATATATTAGTCTGGCCAATCATCATTACGGTCATTTTGGTTACCATTCTGACGTGTTTAATTAACGCTCAAATCATTGAGCATGATTTTGGGAAAACCCTCTCTGGAACATTTGTTGGTGCATGGCTAGCATTTGTATCAAATATGTTTATGCGATACCAAAACCAATATAGAGATGATCTTGCTGCCGGACGCCGTGCTCTGTTTACGATCAGAAGCCAGATAGATGATTTTACGAATTATAGATATGCCTTCCAACACTCGATCGCTCAAGTGGATGCAGTAATTCCGGGTGCGCCTGAATGGTGCCTCGCAAAACCCATGGGGTTCAATTTTAATTCCTCAAACGTGTTCGACTATAAATCGCTAGGCTTTCTGTTATCAAAGGAATCCGGGAGGATTGCTTACCAACAACTTCAATTTGTCGAAAGAACATACTTGGATTTAATGGCGCGGCATTCTGATTTGAATAGCAGCGCCATTGACACTCAAAAGGCAATGAGTGAACTTCACAGCAAAATAGCTAATCTTCAGAATATCCCCCTAAAATCACTGGAACCTCATTTAGGTTTTGAACTAACCTACAGGACCAGGGATCACCTACGAACTGTTGCACTTCGTGTAGATCAGGATGAGCAGCGCTATAAGAACGCTTTTAATGTACTCAATGACGCTCTGAAAGAAACATTAAGTAATGACGCGAAAATACCTTTCTTGGAGATTCCTGATAAGTTTAAAAAAGAAAATCTTCCTCCTCTTCCAGAATCACTGCGCTCCTATGTAGACCAGCAAATTGGGCAGGGAAATTGAACTCCTCAATTCCTGTATCCCTTTCCGCCACCCGCATCGCCTTCGCCAGCTTCATCGGCACCGCCATCGAGTTTTACGATTTCTACATCTATGGCCTCGCCGTGGCGATGGTGATCGGGCCGGTATTTTTCCCCAGCAGCGACCCCGCAGCACAGGCGTTGAATGCTTTCCTCACCTTCGGCATCGCATTCCTCGCGCGCCCGCTCGGTGCATTGCTGTTCGGGCATTTCGGCGACCGCATCGGCAGGAAGGCGACGCTGGTCGCATCATTGCTGGTGATGGGGATTTCCACGACGCTGATCGGCGTGCTGCCGAGCTACGAGATGGTCGGCTGGGCCGCGCCTTTGCTGCTGTGCCTGCTGCGCTTCGGGCAGGGCATCGGTCTGGGCGGCGAATGGGGTGGCGCAGCCTTGCTGGCGGCGGAATATGCTCCTGCCGGCAAGCGCGGCTGGTTCGGCATGTTCCCGCAGCTCGGCCCGCCCGTTGGCTTTTTTTTCGCGGTGGGCAGTTTTTTGCTGTTATCGAATCTGCTCGACGATGCGCAGTTCCGCGCCTGGGGCTGGCGCATTCCCTTCCTCGCCAGTTCCGTGCTGGTCGTGCTCGGCCTTTACGTGCGGCTGAAGCTGGCCGAAACGCCTGTGTTCGCCAAGGCGCAAGCCGCGCATCAGCAGGCGAGCCTGCCGTTCGCACAACTGCTGTCGCATCACGCCGCGCAGCTCGTGCTCGGCGCGCTGTCCATCGTGGTGTGCTACGCGCTGTTCTATATCACCACGGTGTTTGCGCTGAGCTACGGTGTGACGACGCTGCACATTCCGCGCCCGCAATTCCTGTCCATGCTGTGCGTGGCCGTCGTGTTCATGGCTGTTGCCACGCCGCTTTTCGCCTGGGCTGGCGACCGTTATGGCCGCCGCCCGGTACTGCTCGCAGCGGGCAGCGCGGCATTGCTGTCCGGCTTCCTGCTGGCGCCAATGCTGGGCAGCGGATCAATGTGGCAGATCACCGCATTCCTGTCCATCGAACTGTTCCTGATGGGCGCGACCTTCGCGCCGCTGGGCGCGTTGCTGCCGGAGCTGTTTCCGACCTCCGTGCGCTACACCGGCGCGGGCGCGGCCTACAATCTTGGCGGGATACTCGGCGCCTCGCTCGCCCCCTACCTCGCGCAGCAACTGGTGCTGCACGGCGGCCTCGCCTGGGTAGGCGGCTATGTTTCCGCCGCAGCCGCAATCAGCGTGGTAGCCGTGCTCCTGATGCATGAGACGAAAGGCCGGGAACTGGCATGAGTGCCTTACCGCCAGCAATTTTCTTGATGGGCCCCACCGCGAGCG
>JAGWMH010000264.1 GCA_028871775.1 Betaproteobacteria bacterium | reverse complement strand
ACAACTTCTTCTCGAATTCCAGCACCTTGGGGCCGCTGGTGATCCAGCCGGAACGCAGCACATCCGCCACTGCGGCGATGGTGGTTTCGTCTATGGTTGGGCGGGAAAAGGGTAAGAAGTTGTTCATGCTCTGGAGATGATGATTACACCAAGAATGATTACGCCGATGCCGACCACCTTGCTCGGATTAAATGCCTCGTTGAAAAACCACCATGCCGCCACCGCATTCACTACATAGCCCATGGAGAGCAGCGGGTAGGCGATACTAACCTGCACGCGTGACAGCGCCAGTATCCAGATCACCACGCTGAGGCCATAACAGAACAGCGCGCCGACGATGTGCGGCTCGGTGGCCAGGCGCAGGCCGATGGGCAGGATATTTTCGCGGCTGAATTCGAAATAGCCGACGGCATTGGTGCCCGCCTTGATCAGCAGCTGCGCGGCAACGTTGAGCATCACGCCTGTGAAAATCAGGCTGAAACTGATCAGGTTCATGGTTTGCTCACCACAATATATTGCGTATTCTCGAAAATAATTTTCATCGCCAATTCCTGCTGCTTGAGTTGCTGATACATATACACCGGCATGAACGCCAGCGCCTCCGGTTGCGCCTGCCAGACCTTGGCGAAGCTGGCGATGTCCGGTATCCAGCGCTGCGGTTCCTGCATGATACCGAATGCCATCTCATCCTGATACTGCACCAGAGTGAAGGTGCGCTTCAGGTAGAACGGCAAGGTCTGTTCATAGTCAGCCACCGAATAGAACGGCACGTCCGCCTTGACGTACGGGCGTATTGCATCGGCGATGAGATAGGCGGAGCGCTCCTTCGCTATGATGTTGTAGCCGGAGGTGCCGATCTGTGCGGCAAGCAGGGAACCCAAAGCCAACGCCAGCACCGCCACCGTCTTGTTGTCGCGGCGCAGAAAAACCCACGCGCTGACCGTGCCCAACAGCCAGATCAGCGCCGCCGCCGCCAGCCAGTAGGCATATTCCCCGTACATCTGCACTTGCAGCGGCGTATCCGCCAGCCGCGCGGTAAAGGGCGCAAGCCCTAGCGCCAGCAGCCCCAGCGGCAATGCCGGAAACACCAGCCAGAACAATCTGCGCACATTCATTTCGGCCACCTGCTTGCCCATCAGCAGCGCCAGCGCCGGAAACATCGGCAGCAGATAGGACGGCAGCTTGGAACTGGATACCGAAAAGAACACATAGATGAACACTGTCCAGATCAGCAGGAAGCGTTCCGGGTTGAAGGCCCTGTCGGCACGTGCGCTATTTTTCCAGGTGCGCACCAGCGTATCGAACATCAGGATGGTCCACGGCAGCATCCCGGCCAGCAGGACAGGAATGAAGTAGTGCCAAGGCTGATAACGAGCATGCACCTTGGTGGTAAAACGCAGGTAGTGTTCGTAAATGAAGAAACGCTGGAAGAATTCCGGATTGGCCTGCATCACCAGATAGAACCACGGCGCGGTGACCAGCAGGAACAGCAGCAGCCCGGCGCCCCAATGCATGCGCTTCCACACGGCGATGTCGCGCTGCGCGACGGAGTACAGGAACAGCGCCGCGCCCGGCAACACCAGCCCCATCAGCCCCTTGCTCAGCACGGCCAACCCGAGGGCGGCCCATGCCACATACATCCAGTTGCGGCGGGTGCGCGCGTCGCTCTCCGCTTGCTGCCCCAGCAGCAGGCCGGCGACGCCCAGCGTGATAAAAAACGTGACGCCCATGTCGAGCGTGTTGATGTGCGCCATCAGCACATACAGCAGGCTGCCACCGAGCAACATTGCGGCATAACGCCCGGCTGCGCAGCCGAACAACCGCGTTCCGGCATACCACACCAGCAGCAGGCCGGCAAAGCCGGTCAGCGCTGTCCACAGACGCGATGTCCATTGATGCTCGCCGAACACAGTATAGGCGGTGGCCGTCGCCCAGTATTGCAGCGGCGGCTTCTCGAAGTACTTGAGCCCGTTCAGGCGCGGCGTGACCCAGTCGCCACTGACCACCATCTCGCGCGGAATCTCGGCATAGCGCCCTTCGTCCGGCTTGATCAGCTTGCGGTATTCGATATTGCCGAACCAGATGACAGCCACCGCCAGCAGCAGCCAGAGCCAGTGCCGGGGTGCGGTTGCGCCCGTGCAGGACTTGTTCAGAGGTTCCATAGCTTCATGCGGGCGCTTTCCGGCTTCAGGGATAGAAAAATTCGAGGCGGGATTTTAACCCAAATCGTTTAACCGTCTCCCCCCTTTTCCTTCACCTCGGCACGCACCCAACCGCGCACAAATGTGATGTCCAGACGCGCCCCGATAGACAAGCCGGCGCTATCCGCAACAATGGCGCCGTGTTCATCGCGCACCATGCTGTAGCCGCGCGCTAGCACCTGTTGCGGATCGAGGTGCAGCAGATGCTGTTGCAAGCCGTGCAGCCGCGTGTTGTGGCGTTCCAGTATGTGCTGCACGGCTCCCCGCATACGGCGCATCAACTCCATCTGCCGCGCACCGAGTTGCGCGAGATCCGGGCGTGCCCGGTGCAGACGCTGCCGCAACTGGTCGAGATGTTGTGCCTGCTGCTGCATCCGTTGCGCCGGATGCACCAGGCGGCGCTGCAAAAAGTCGAGCTGCTGCATCACACGCTCGGCCTGGCGCTGCCTGCCGCGCATCAATCGCTGTGCGACAGGGCGCAGGCGTTGCAGCAACTCCTGCCGTTCCGGCGCCACCAGCTGCGCCGCCGCAGTGGGTGTGGCGGCGCGCTG